>JAKBAI010000313.1 GCA_021809185.1 Planctomycetota bacterium | reverse complement strand
TTGCTTCTATTTCTTTGCATAATCAGACCGATAAAGAAATAGAAATAGGTGCTTTCGCTCCATCTTGCACTTGTACCAAAATTGAGCCGAGCGAGCTAACGATCCCACCAAGAGGAATGAAGAAGATAGCGGTTCATATCGATCTAACCGAACGGCATCCTAAAATGGTATTTCAGGAAAAACACCCGTTCGAAGTGCAATTTACTCCTCTTTTAGGATTGAAGCAAAAATATCCTGGTTCAGGCTGGGAGATGCGCGGCATAGTAAGACATCGAATAGGTTTGGCTTTTGCGAGGTTGTCATTTGAGGAAGATTGTTATCAGGGCGTGAATATCACACGAAAGGTTCGTGTCAAAGTAAACCAACCGATAAAAGAGATAAAAGCGTTAGCTGTTCCAGAATCGTTGGCTAACGTTCGTTTCGAGAAAATACCAGATAGTAATGACCAATTCATTTACATTACTCCCACCCCCGAATTGCCAATAGGAGCCTGGAATGGGAAAATCCAATTTCAGGTCGTTGATAAACAGGATCGAGAATTTTCGGCAGCGACATTATATATACATGGCGAGACAAAAATCCCAATCCTCATGCTTCCTCATCAAGGGGGGTTGGGTAGTCAAAAAGTGAATGCCAAGGTCAAAGAAATATTAACCCTAAAGAGGTTAGATAAAAAATGGAAAATCATCTCTTTAGAAATCGGACAGAGCAAAGGATCTATTCGCGAATTAGTTGATAACCGAGAGGAAAGTCTCCCCTCCGATCAATCGGTTCAAAAATCTGCACTTGTGAGACGATTCGAAATAGATTTACCGATTTTATTTCCAGGATTTCAAACAATCCCTATTAAAATTATCGTTGAAAATCCTAAAGGGGAGAAACAAGTCTTAGAGTGGAAATTGAGTTATATAGGGGTTTCGAACAACGAAATTGATAAAAGAATTCCAAAATCGAGTGCAAAACCATAGAAATAGGTTTAATTTAAGTATATAGCAAATCTGCAATCATCTATACTCGGGAACGAGAAAGAAGTTTGATCGACTAACTAATTTAGTGGAGTTATTTTTATGCCAACGATTCAGAAATTATTGAAGTTCACAACTCAAATAAGAGGAAGATTTATGTCATCTCGAATTTTTTGCTTGCTTTTAGCGGTTTCTCTGGCCTGTCTAACTAACTATCCAGCGATGTATGCCCAAACATCTCCAAAAGATAAACCAATGGTTGATAAGATTTTAGCCGATTGGCAAGCTAGGTTCAAAGCAGTGAATTCGATTGAATATGTGGTTACAGGTACAATTAAATATTTTTCTGAGAATAAGAATAACCCTGATGATGATCTACCTCATAAGTACGAAATTCTTTTTGAGGTTTCTACTGGAAAAATAAAAATTAAAAGAGAAACCTCCAAAATTGAGCAAAACGAAACAGTAATTTGGGACGGGGATTTTGGTCAATTGTTTACAACAGAGGAAAGGACTTTCCTTCCCAAAAAAAATTGTCATCGATATTTTTGTCGCGGAAGTTGTATAACCTCGTTTGATATAAATTTGCTCCCAATGTTTGCTGCCCATGGATTATTTGCAATCGGAGATGAACCAAGTTTGAGATATGAAAATCTCAAAATGAGAGAAGAGGGTTTCGATGATATTAAAATTTTAGATAGAACCACTTTTAAAGATAGGAATTGTCTTCTTCTAACTACAAATACGTCGGAGTCTTTGCCTTCAAGAAAGGACAATATTTGGGTAAGTACTAAAGACGATTCCGCACTTCTTCGTTATCAGCTTATTTCCGCGCAAAGACTACTCTATGATATCCAAATCGATTACCAGACTATTTCCGATCGAAGCTTACCTAAATCTTGGACTATTGAGGTCTATCAAGCAAAGAGTTATTTCAAAAATTCATTTCAAGTGGAATCAATAAAAATCAATCCGCTGATTACCAAAGAAGATTTTTCACCATCTATTAAACAATTTGAAAGGGTCGCGTATCTCTATTTCCCTAAGGCCAAAGAGAGTAGTGGTGGTTATGCATATTATTGTTATGAATTCGACGAAAATCTTAAGCCGATCCTGGTTTATAAAAATGGTTACTATGATAATAATAAACAAATCGTTTTCCCGGGAGAAAATTTTGATTGGATTCCAAATCAAAAATCCACAAAGAAAGGAAATATTTCGGATTGGAGGAATTTATCAATCTTTCTCCTATCGGTTTTTTTAATCGGGGTTATGATTCTGTATTTTTGGTATAAAAAGAGAAAAGCCGCATTCTGACTTCTATGAGGATTTGACTGTGTCACTAGGCGAAACTATTTTTTTGAAGATATAAATGAAATTATTGGAAATAGACTTTAATATTCAACTCTTTCTAACGTAGAAAGCAAAAATTCTACTTCTAATATTTCTTTATTTTAAGGAAAGGATTTTGCGAATGAACGCAAAACGTATATTGTTATTTGGGTTTCTTATAATCCCAATACTGTTCTGTTTTGGTTTTTATGGGAAACAGAACAGTGTTGTTGGTGATGTTGGCGGAATACCAGATACGTGTCAAATCTATACATGCAAATCGATTACAACTGTTTGGGAATTAAACGCCTTGAAAGTAAAGTTCTATGGGGGATTCCCTGATGGTGCTAGGTTTGGTACGCAAAATATTTTTGTACCTGGGACAAATGAATATGGGAATCTAATAGAGAATAATGACACCGTTAACTATAATTATTATAATAGTTGTGTTCCAACTTGTGGAATGTCTCAAACTTTTTGGCAAGCTCCTCAAGAGGTTGTACTAGCTAAAGATGCACAAGTTGTTTATAGTGGAAATTTACTGCCAATTCCATTTCTAACATGCTCTGGTGCAAAACAAGGGGGTGGAGTACTCGCAACGAATCAAGATAATCAAAATAGACAAAATCCTCCCGGATATAAGGTCCAAAATCCTCCTCCTCCTCCAATGAGTTCTGGATCGTCAAATTAGACATCATAAAATTAAATAAATATCGTATAAAGATGGATTTCATATTTGATTAACATATCTTGACGACAAATGAGTCAAAGTTGAAATTCATCTTAATTAATTCGTTGTGCTTTTAAGTTAAGAGATATTACTATCAACATTTTTTACTAACGAAGTGATTCTCTAAGAGATTTAGATTAGAGCCTAATTATTTGAGTAAAATGGTAAAAATGCTTCAATACTTGTACAAGCCATGAAATTAAATTGAATTCTATGAAAAGTACTAATTTGCCTAAAAGGGTCGCCTTAACATTGATCGAATTATTAGTCGTGATAGCGATCATAGGGATTTTGATTGGAATTACTCTCCCAGCTGTACAAAAGATACGAAGTTCAGCTGCGAATATGAGTTGCAAAAATAATCTGCGTCAGCTCGGGTTAGCGTTCATGATGTATCACGACAGTGCGGATCATTTTCCGCCCGGTTCGCAATTCATTTTTGGGAAAATAGGTACATTAACACCACAAATGAGTCATTTAGCCTATTTATTACCCTATTTGGAGCAACAACCACTTTGGGATATCGTCAATGATACAGATAATAAATATCAGAAGCCAAATTTTGTTGCGAATGAAGTTTTGAGAGTCTTTGGTTGCCCAGCAGATTCGCAAGTTCGATCGATGGTTCCCTGGCCATTTCCTATTGTCAAAAATAGTCATTATTATGGTTTGACTTCGTATATTGGTTCCGCTGGATTTAGAAATTATGGGGTAACAAGAAATGTAGGGAATGGGATCTTTTATGCTGGATCTAAAGTGAGAATATTAGAAATTTCAGATGGAACGAGTACTACCATTATGAATGGAGAACGCCCTCCTGTTCTAAATCTAAAAACAGATCATGATTTTCCCTATGGGGCATGGCAAGGACTTTATATTTACGGAATCTGGCATAATTACCCTCTACTAGGAGTTCGAGATCGCTGCAGCTTCGTCGGCCAATGCCCCCCTGCATGTGCCTCAAGTGTCCTACACTACAAATCTGGCAAAATCGGAGATGTTTGTGACGCTTTTCACTATTGGAGTTTGCACGAAGGGGGATCGAATTTCCTGTTTGCCGATGGGTCGGTACACTTTCTCCCATATGCCGCCGATTCGATTCTGCCTGCTTTGGCCTCTCGTGCAGGGGGCGAAGTGATCCCCGAGGGGTTTTATTAGCAGTAGGCAGTAGGCAGTAGGCGGGGGAAGTAGGCAGTAGGCAGTAGGCAGTAGGCAGAAAAAGAAAAGACAGTAGGCGGGGGAAGTAGGCAGATGGCAGTAGGCGTGGAAAGTAGACTACACAGGGCTAACGGAGAGTGTAAGTTTTTGATTCTCAAAGGAGCTTGCACGCTACCAGACAAGGAGTTTTCATTTCTTGAACAGATGAGGAATTCGCAGATTAAATACGCACCGATTAAAATGGTGAATGTCTATCGAGAGTCCATTCCTCCTGGGAGCGCGGGCGTCCCGCCCGCAGCAAGACTTCCACTGCGAAAGAAACAAATAGGTTATCGTGAGTCGATCCCCTGGGAGCGCCATAATTCCGCCTATAAATATCACTAACTTCATAAATAAATAGCTAAAAAAACTTTTTTGAATATTTTCCAAAATTCTTGGATTTTTCTATTGACACTCGCTTTTTAGTTGCTTAAAATTAGACTAACTTAATGACATTTGTTATTTACCGGGGAATTTTAGAGGTCTCGAAATATTTATTTCGAGTGTAAAAATTAAATCGATTTTTCGAAGGAGATTCCAAATAGAGGTTCGTCCAAGATTCAAAATATATTTCGTTAGAGAGTCAAAATTGAAAGCCTAATCCAAGATCTAAAAATCTTTTTCGAGCTATCTTTTTCGAGCTATCTTTTTCGAGCTATCTTTTTCGAGCTAT
>JAKBAI010000312.1 GCA_021809185.1 Planctomycetota bacterium | reverse complement strand
TCTAGAACGACTCCCCAACTCTGGCTGAACTTCGGGCAGCAGACCATATGCTGAATAGTCCGCTGCTGGTAACGAGGCCCTCTGCCATAGGTTATACAAGCCATTCGGCCCGTTTTGTCGCATAATTCTAAGAGTGGGCGCGGAACCGCTCCTTCATACTGTAGATAAGCTGGGGGCGGCAAATGATGCTCTCTGGCAAATCGTTTTAGCTGATCGTCTACTTTTTGGGGATACGCTCCCCCTGGAAATTTCGCGCACCAATCCCGCAAACCCCTATACTGTTCTAGTCCCTGCCAACGAGCAGCTAGTTCAATCGATGTCATCACGCACATCCCTGCCCCATCGACTTGGGAACCGATATTTTTCATCATTTCCGCCCCCGGAAGATCGCAAGCTAAAACCTCTCCTCCATGCTCTCTACTGTTAATGATCGATTCTCCCTGCGTCCTATTCTGCTTATCGACATTACTGATTTGACTTTGGAAAATCACCCAACCACAAACAATTCCCAAAATGGTTCGTAATATCATCTCTGTATCACTTTCTGTAAACGGTGATCTCAATTATTATACATTTGTACTTTTTCGTCTAGGTGGTTCACTTTCAAAAGGAATATAGAAAGCTTCTTTAAAATAAACTTTTGGGGAATCGGAGATTATAGATAGATTTTTGTATCCTATCCCTAAATGATCCACAAATCAAACGGAGTATCGGTTTTTAAAAGATAAAGTGAATGGACCACGGTTTTCTAAAGAATTTAACCACGAATAACACAAATATCACGAATGCTCTTTCAGTGCATTATCAGTGCATTACCCCAAGTAGAGATCTTTAACCGTTTATCCTTGCAATGATTCGTATATTTCGAATTCAGTGCGGAGTACTAAATTCGTGTTAATACGGATCGGTTTTCGGTAAAAAAGTTAGAACGGGTCGACTTTTCTTGTATTATTCGTTGAATCCGTGATATTCGTGGTTAAAATCTAGATCATTTCGCATTGGTTTACTGCTTCTTTTCGGTGCAAATAGATCGTTGAAACGCGATCGAACGACCTAATCGATTTGTTTTATTCGTGAAATTCTTGGTAATTCGAGGTTCAAGTCTTCATCAATCGGATTGTTTCTCTGGAATTGGAATCTCGATTTTCATGAATAAATTTAAGCAAAAAATCGTCAAATTTCCAATATTTTCAGTAAAAAATGAGATGACTCTCGGTAAATTCCCGATAAGATGAAAATGAGTTTTTTATAAAGGGTAATTCTCCGTAAAAACGATTCAAAAATAGGCTTCAATGAATTATAATTAACAGGATAATTTAGAGAATAAACAGCTTTTTCTTGTAAAAGAATGATCTGATAAGGTTTCAAATTTGAAACCCGAAACAAGATGAATACTTCATTATAAATTAAAGAGTTATCGCTAATCGATGAAAACCGATGAAAATCGATGAAAATCAATGGAAAAAATTGAATCTCTCCTCTCCATTAAGAATCAAAATATGTTGGAAGTAAGGGACTAAAAGAAGTGAAGTCTCAAACGGAGTACCGATATAAGGCGATAAATAAAAGCAGTAAATATGAACAATTAATAAATGATAGTAGAATGAGTGCAGGACCAAAAAGCAATTCAGAAAAAAATCAGAGAGGGAACCTTCCGAGTTAACATCCGTAAAGCCAAAACAAAACCTTTTCTCTGCCCCCTGAGAATCATGTGAGAATCATGTGAGAATCATGTGTGAATCATGCGAGATTTTGACTTGTCTATTTCAATTAGCGAATAGAACAAGATGAACCAATAATAAACCAAGCAATATATATTACCGAATTTAATTTTTATTGACGTATAAAGGAAATAATAGTGTCCTCCATTTCGAGCTTACCCAAAGTTATCACGGCAGGTAGAACAAGTGAGCCTATCTCAATCAATCCAGAAAATCTGGATCAATTAAAATCCTTTGCAGATCAGAAATCAGAATCTTCTTTTTCGGATTCTAAAATATTGGAAACGGAATTGGAATCAGAAGAAGATTCAGAAAAGGAATTAGTAGCAGAAACAATCAAAACTAAAGTTGAGAAAAAGAATAGCACTAGCCATTTAAAGATCATTCCCGAAACACGTGAGCTGCGCGATAAAATCCGTTATGCAGCGAGGGACTATGTGGCGGGGTTGGATCGTAGCAGACCGCTCACCAAAGAAGATAGTCGCGAACACACTAAAAAACTTTTAGATCAGCTCAATTTACCGGAAGGGTATACCGGGTTTACGCTCGTTTCGATAGCAAACGAATTTTGGCGAGAACAGATTGCAAGTATCCCATTCAATCGCCGCTTATTGCTGTTGCCTCATTGTCTCAAGAATGCAGAAGGGTGCCCAGCAGATTATGATGAATTTGGTTTAGATTGCCGAAAATGCGGAGCTTGTTCCGTTGCCGATTTTAAAGTCAAAGCGGAAAAATTAGGTTATAAAGTCCTGGTCTCGGAAGGGACACCGATTGTTCTGAAAATCATTGTTTCGGGCCATGTGGATGCTATCGTAGGGGTAGCCTGTTTGAATGTGTTGGAAAAGGCATTTGACAAGATTCTCCTTGCGGGAATCCCTTGTATAGCGACCCCCCTCCTTTCCAGCAATTGCAAGAGTACTTCGGTCGATGACGATTGGGTATTCGATATGATCGATTTGCAAACGGCCCCCAAAGCTCAAGAGACCAAATCGTATGTACATTTGATGCGTGCAGTCGATCAACTTTTCGTTGCTTCGGAATTAGAGAGATTGGCACCGCGCCAACGTAAAAATCAGTTAGTGGCCAGCAAAACCAAGCCAGATTCTGCAACTCTCGATCCACTGACAGAACATGAAGAAATCGCCTACGACTTTTTGGCACGCGGCGGGAAGCACTCGCGACCATTTATTACTCTGGCAAGTTACGATGCGCTTACCGGGGGGAAGGGAACTATCTCTGCGGATCAGCTGAAATTAAGCGATTCGGTAAAACGCACTGCTCTAGCGATCGAAACATTTCATAAAGCTTCTCTGGTTCATGACGATATCGAAGATGACGATCTCTATCGCTATGGCCAAGAAACGTTGCACCGCCAATGGGGGGTCGGTACTGCGATCAATATTGGCGATTATCTAATCGGTTTGGGATATCGTCTTGTTAGTAGAGATCGTAAAGAATTGGGTGCAGAATGCGCTGCGGATATTTTAGACCGTCTTGCTGATTCCCATATGCGCCTTTCGGAAGGGCAAGGAGCGGAATTGCGCTGGCGTGAACAAGCCAATAAAAAATTATCCCCTCTCGATGCACTTAAGATATATGCCCTGAAAACCGCGCCGGCCTTCGAAGCTGCTTTGTATTCTGGATACCGTCTCGCCGCTGCAAATTGTGTTGCAGAGGGGCAAGAGGCTTTACCTAATTACGAAAAAATGATTGCCGATTTCAGCAGAAATCTCGGGGTCGCATTCCAGATCATCAACGATCTTAAAGATTGGAATATGGATGATCATAACAAATTATTGAACGGGCAAGATATTCTTTCGGCCCGGCCCACTCTACTCCTAGCCCTAGCTTGTGAAGGGCTGTCCCCAGCAGATAGTGAAGAATTGATGACAATTCTCCAAGATTGTGTTTCTGATAGCGAATCGGATTCTCCCGCGCATTCCGCGGAAACATCTTTATCTGGTACCCATATGAATCATCATCGGGAAAGAGTAAATGGAGAAGATATTTTAGCGAGGGTTCGCATTCTTTATCAGCGTGCCAATGTTTTCCAAAAAGCAACGCAGATGGTAGAGAAATATCGTGCTAGAGCCGAAGCAATTGCGGATGAAGTAACTCAAGATCCTTTCCGCGAACTACTCTATTATCTGGTCGATACGGTCTTAGAAATGCCGGTGAATTTCGAAGAGGCCACGCCTTTGATGACTTTAGAGTTGGGACTGAGCCGATAAATTCTTTGAGTCTGGACGCTGACAAATTGCTTTTTGCTGCGTCCAGTTTTAATTTAAAACAAATTGTAAGAGAATATAAAAAAGGAAAATTCTTACCATGGAAACCGATGTGGTTGGAGCAAAAGAGGTTTTTCCTTTACTCGTGGTGGATGTTGGGACGTGGCAGCTCGATTTTACTCAGGTAACGATTATTCCGCCAGATGCAATGCCTTCTGCTTATCACCGATTGCTTGTTCACCACCACCATATGACCGTTACTCTAGAAGATCACTATCAAGATCACTTGAATGTTGAAGTCTTATCGGTTCGTAGAGAAGACCAATCTTACCATCGCGAAATTGTCTTGCGCACGCAAAAACAGAATCGAATTGTCCAATTTGGCGTTGTTCGCATCGATTTAAATTGTTGCTCCCAATCGGTTCAGAAAGCGATCCTTGCGGAAAATACCCCTCTGGGAAGAGTCCTCATCGAGCATAATGTTTTGCGCAGAATCGAGCCGACAGCATTTCTGAAAATCGCGCCAGGAAAAAAACTCATGAATTGGATGGAACTCGATCGCGATATGTTTTTGTATGGCCGAATGGGTGTTATTTTTTGTGACGAAAGACCAGCTATCGCTGTTTTGGAAATCCTTGCCCCCTTAGAGACTATCTCTTAGAGACTATCTCTTAGAGGCTATCTCTTAGAGACTATCTCATAATGCTAAATTCTATTAGAAAAGATCGATCAATAACTCCCTCCTGTTAACGGTTTCGAAATACAGATCGCTTTAGGTAACCACTTTAGTTAATCTCTTTAGGTGAAAATAAAGTATCCTCAGCCCCAGAGAACACAATGTTCGCCCACCCCGCTCTGACCCATTGACCGATCAGCGTAGCCAATGAATAAAATCAGCTTAGAACAGGCAATTTTCCTAATCTCGATTTCTCATATTGAAAATAGAATCTAAAACCTTAGAACAGATAGTT
>JAKBAI010000311.1 GCA_021809185.1 Planctomycetota bacterium | reverse complement strand
ATACAGTAAAAACTCAGGAATTTTTTGTTTGAAGCGATTCGGCCACTAATTTGATCAATGATTTCTTGGTTCAAACCACAGGCAGAAAGGAGACTCGATTCATCCTGTGCCATGACGAAATTCAAATAATTTTCGAACCCTTTCGTATGATTCGCGATGAAATGAAAATCGACCCCTTTATGTTGAAGCAACCTCTTGCCGATCAGATTCAAAAATGCAATATCTCCACCCGCTCGAATCGGCACATGTAGATTAGCTATCGTGGTGGTTTGCGTTTTTCTTGGATCCACCACAATAATAAATTGGTTGGGATTCTGTTTCTTTGCTGCCCGCAGCCGATCAAAAAGAACGGGATGGGCTTCGGCCATATTACTACCAATAATTAAAACTACTTCAGCAATATCAATATCTTCATAACATGGAGGTGGTCCATCAGCACCTAAACTTGTCTTATAACTCGCTACGGCGGTAGCCATGCACAATCGGCTATTCGAATCGGTATTGTTCGTTCCTATGAACCCTTTAAATAACTTGCAAGCGACATAGACACTTTCTGTATCGAGCTGACCACTCCCATAAAATGCTACGGAATCTTTCCCATATTTCGAAATGATCGATTGAAAACGATGAACTGTATAATCGATTGCTTGTATCCAAGAAACTTTGTTCCAAGGATTTGTAAGTGATGAGCGGATAAAGGGATGAATAAGACGATCTTTAGAATTAATAGTAGGGCCGAGCTGAGCACCTTTAGCACAAAGTTTTCCTAAATTGGCTGGTGCTGTTTCTACTCCTCTAATTTTTGAAATTTGAATAATGGTATTTGAAAATGTATTTGGATTTAAAAGTTTTCCTTGATGAGAATCAATGAGTTGGCCCTCTAGACGTAAACGGCATCCAACTCCACAATAGGGACAAATCGATTCACCAGTCATTGAAAACCAAATCACCTCTCTGCGAGTGAAACCAATTGAAGATTTCTTTTAGGAGAGCCTCGCTTAATAAGGCATAAATTCAATTCATGTTGACAAGAATTATTTACTTACCAAATTCCGCTATCAGTTAAATAAAAAATCATAAAACAATAAAAACATTCAATGATTAAATAAAATGCACTAATGGTACCAATAATGGATAATTTTTAAAATTGAAAGAAAAACGAATGATTTTTAGTACTTTTTAATTGACTATTTACCTTTAATGCCAGGGCGATAAAAATAATATGCTTAAAAAAATTGCAAATATTGCTATTAATCTACACACGATCTATGTAAAGTTAAAAACATAAATGACGAAATTGGACTTAAAGTTTTCGAATCAATAAAGTATTTATCGACGTGATTTTGTCCCATGAAGCGTTTATGAAATCAGTGTTTCTACAAATGTTTAATTCCTGATTAAAAGTAAATGTTCACTTGAATCCAAATCGGAGGCTAGAATGTGTGGAATTATAGGATATGTGGGATTTCGTCCAGCGACTCCCATTCTGATCGATGGATTACATCGATTGGAATATCGCGGCTATGATAGCGCGGGAGTGGCAACGCTTGACAAAGGGGATCTTCATTTTCGAAAAAAAGCAGGGCGAGTTTCTCATCTCCAATCTTTATTAGTCGATTCACCAATCCCAGGAACAATAGGGATTAGTCATACTCGATGGGCAACTCATGGACCCGCTAACGATACCAATGCACATCCTCATATTGCAGGAGAAGGCAATAAACAGATTGCGCTGGTTCATAACGGAGTTATTGAGAATTATTCAACATTAAAGCGTCAGCTTGAAAGTGAAGGCGTTGTATTCAAAAGTCAAACCGATACTGAGGTAATTGCACAACTAATTGCTTATCATCTAAATGATAATTTGATCGAAACAGTTCGAAAAGTTTTGTCCTTAGTTAAAGGTACTTACGGATTGGCGGTAGTAAGTAGTCAACATCCTGATCAAATCGTGGCCGCTCGGTTGGGAAGTCCATTAGTTGTAGGTATAGGCCAGGATGAAAATTACCTTGCCAGTGATCCTTCAGCATTGATGGGTTATACCCAGCGGGTGGTTTATTTGCAAGATCATCAGATCGCACTTCTGAAAAAATCAGATTGGCATGTTTATGATGAACAACAGATTCGATTGACCCCAAAAATTCAGGAAATAGTAGATAAGCGGACCTCAACGGAACTGGGTAATTTTCCTCACTACATGCTGAAGGAGATTTACGAACAACCAGAAGCGATAGAAAATGCCATGCGCGGCCGGCTTAATGATTCTGATGCTTCCGCTCATTTTGGTGGCTTAAATCTAGACACGCAACAAATTCGATCTGCGGATCGAATTATCTTAACTGCTTGTGGGACTTCCTATCATGCCGGATTAGTTGGAGAATATCTCTTTGAAGAGTTTGCTCGAATGCCTGTAGAAGTCGAATATGCAAGTGAATTTCGCTATCGAAATCCACCCATCGATCG
Organism: Planctomycetota bacterium; assembly: GCA_021809185.1. Lineage (GTDB taxonomy): Bacteria > Planctomycetota > Planctomycetia > Gemmatales > Gemmataceae > JAKBAI01. The sequence goes on along the minus strand of JAKBAI010000311.1, from coordinate 2,463 downwards.
CCAGACTATTATAATCGCCATTACTCAATCAGGAGAAACCGCGGATACTTTAGCAGCATTACGCGAATCAAAACGAAAGGGTCATCCAACGTTAGCGATTTGTAATGTTGTGGGGAGTAGCATCGCCCGAGAAGCTGATGGAGGTGTTTATCTCCATGCTGGCCAGGAAATCGGTGTTGCCAGTACAAAAGCATTTACATCTCAAGTGACAGTTCTTACGATGCTTGCTCTTTATTTTGGACGGATGCGGCATCTTTCTAGTATTCAGGGGGCGAAGATGATTGATGAATTACGATCTGTCCCTGATTTGATAAGAGAAACTCTTACTTGCCATGATGAAGTTAAAAGAATTTCAGAGAAATATCATGCGTTTCGAAATCTATTGTATATGGGACGTCAGTATTTATATCCCGTTGCGCTAGAAGGGGCATTGAAACTCAAAGAGATAAGCTATATTCATGCCGAAGGATACCCTGCCGCAGAAATGAAACACGGACCAATCGCATTAGTCGATCCTGAAACCCCTTCAGTCTTTTTGGTTCCAGATGGGCCTGTCTTTGACAAAGTAATGAGTAATCTTGAAGAAGTGAAAGCCAGAAAAGGGCCAGTGATCGCTATCACTAGTGCGGGGAATCCAAGAGTGATTCAGTATGTTAAGGAGAGAGCGGATGATGTTATCATTATCCCTGAAACCCCTGAATATCTTCAACCCATTATATCTGTTATCCCACTCCAGCTTTTTGCTTATCATATAGCCCTTTTACGAGGCTGTGATGTTGATAAACCTAGAAATCTCGCTAAAAGCGTTACCGTTGAATAATTTGGAAGATTTAGGATACAAGAAGAAACTCATGGATTTTCTTGTATCCTATCAATTTCAAATCGATTACCATTTTTAAATCTCTTAAGTCCTAGTTGAACTTTTGAGATAGAATCACATTCCTCAAGAAGATAATACTCCAATTATTCGGAATTTAGCGAGAGAGAAAACTTTACCTTCTAGGAGTTCTAGTAAAGCTGGGAAGAAGAATTTGTCTTTTTGAGTTTGTCGGCTATCATTTTAGGATAAATTAAAATAAAATAAGTTAAGAATCTATGTTTTGATTTTCTACTAGAATTTCTATTAAATGAGATCGAATCATTCAAAAGCAAAATTAGAAGTTAGAATTAGAAAAAGAGATGGTTATCGATCTTCTGAAAAATGAAAAACTAAGATGAGAAACAGAAAAAGTTTTTTAATTACTCATTGAATAAATACTTAAGAAGAGACAATTTATGGTATTTTATCGACCCAAACTAAAAACAATTGCCATTTTCACTGGATTACTATTAATTTTTCAGTTCTCGAACCCAGAAAATGTAGCTGGCCAAGAAGCGATTCGTTTCGCGCGTACTCCCGATATTTCCCCAGATGGGAGATTTATCTGTTTTAGCTATCAGGGGGATATATGGACTGTCCCATCGATTGGTGGAGTAGCCACCCCCGTGACTATTCATGAATCTCATGATATAAATCCCTGTTACAGTCCTGATGGTCAATGGATAGCCTTTTCTTCGAATCGATATGGAAGCTATGATGTGTTTGTCGTACCGTCGCAAGGGGGAAAAGCTCGAAGATTGACATACGATTCAGGGCAAGAGATGGTGGAAGGGTGGAGTAATGATGGCAAAAGGATCTATTTTTATAGCAATCGAGATGTAACATTCCCAAAATCACTCCAGATGTATGAAATAGAGGCCGAAGGGGGAGATGAGACTCAACTCCCGATCTTAAATGCCAAACATATCAGTTTTCAACGAGAGGGGAAGATTGTAGCGTTTAGCCGAGGACCAGGGAATTGGTTTCGCAAGGGTTACCGAGGATCATCGAATGACGATATCTGGCTAGCCACAGCGAATGGTAAAGAGGTAAGCCAGTTTACCACCTTCAAAGGGAACGATTCGTATCCAGTTTGGAGTCCCGATGGACACTATCTTTATTATGTTTCCGATGCTTTAACTCCACAAACAAACATCGTTTGCCAAGAATTTAATAATGCACTTCCATTGCCAAAGCCAGTTGGTTCACCCCGATTGATCACCCAGCATAACGACATATCCGTCCGCCAGATCAAACTCAATCGCACTGGGGAATGGCTTGTTTACGAAGCAGGTCTCGATATCTATCTCGTCAATACCAAAACGGGGGATTCTCGACGAGTTCTAATCGAAGTTCATTGCGATGACAAAGTGAACCAAGTTCAGACTAAAAGCTTTTCAGAAGGAATTACAGAATATCAGATTACACCGGACAATTCTAAAATTCTTTTTGTTCTTCATGGCGATATTTTTATGATTTCTATGGATCAAATTAACCCTCGAAAAGCCAAAAATTTGACGAACACTCCCATCATCGAGCATGGAATTTCCCTTTCCCCTGATGGCAAGATGGTATTATTTTCCGCTAGCATCGATGGCCAGGAA
>JAKBAI010000065.1 GCA_021809185.1 Planctomycetota bacterium | reverse complement strand
ATAGAAATAAGCCTCGATCTTAGTTAATAACGTGAACAATCAATTTTGGTTCTTTGAACGGATGATGACTCCCGCAAGATCCTTAAGAAAAGTTCTTTAACCCTTAAACAGTAACAAAAAATGAATATTCCTAAAATTACCCGTATTCACAATCTGGCTACCCCTCCTGAAATTAAAGATATTCCCAGCGCAGTGCGTCGCAATTGGATGGAATCAAAAACCCTCAAAAGGGTTAAACCTGGTCAAAGAATCGCCATTGGTTGCGGAAGCCGAGGGATTGCTGAAATTGCCACGATAGTAAAAACGACAGTCGAGGTATTTCTGGAAGCAGGAACAAAACCGTTTATCCTAGCTGCGATGGGTTCCCACGGCGGGGCCACTGCTGAAGGTCAGCGCGAGTTATTAGCTAGTTACGGTATCACTCCAGAAAAAATGGGGGTTCCAGTCGTTAGCGATATGAACTCCGAAAAAATTGGTCTGAATAGTTGGGGGGAACCGGTTTGGTGGGATTGTAATGCTCTGCGAGCTGATGGAGTGATTACCGTATCGCGAATTAAACCTCATACCGATTATCGCGGCAAATACGAGAGCGGTATTACCAAAATGATGGTGATCGGTCTGGGTAAGCGCGAAGGAGCCGCACAACATCACCGTTGGGGCTGGAAAGGATTACAGCAGATGTTGCCTGAAACTGCTAAAGTCCTCCTCGATAAAACTCCGTTTCTAGGGGGGTTAGCCATCTTAGAAAATGCCCACGATAAGACCGCGCATCTCCAAGTTGTCGATCGCGATGAATTATTGGATGTGGAACCGGGATTACTCGATCGTGCGAAAGCACTGATGGGACGAATCCCTTTTGCAGAATTGGACGTTTTGATCATCGGTGAAATTGGTAAAAATTATTCTGGCGCGGGGATTGATCCAAACGTGGTTGGTCGACTTTTGATCGAAGCTGCCCCCGAACTGGAAACGAATAGACCTCGAATCACTCGAATGGTTGCCTTGGAAGTCGCTCCGGAAAGTCATGGGAATGCCACCGGAATCGGCATCGCTGATCTCACCACCAATAGGGCATTAGCTTCGATCGATCCTATCCCCTTTCGGATGAATAATCTCACCGCCTGTTTTCTTTGGCGGTCTAAGCTCCCCTTGGGATTCGAGACCGATCGGGAATGTATCCAAGCGGCTATCGAAACCTGCTGGCAACCGATCGAAGAAAGGCGAAAGCTAGTTATCATTCCTAATTCCCTCGAATTGTCGGATATGTGGATCTCCGATGCTCTCCACAATGAAATAAAAAATGATCCTGATTGGGAATTGACATCAGAAACAATCTCTCTGCCCTTTATGAGCAATGGCAATTTAGATCAGAAACGACTATTCCCTCATTCCGTTCAGGCGCGAAGAAAATAATCTATTTTCCCGAAAACTCCTAAAAAAGCCCATATTGAACTCCATTTTTAGCGACTTCCTAAGCAATTTCGCTTAAATGGAGTTCGATGATAAGAGACTAGGAAATCAACTTAAAACCTAAAAGTAGAAACTGAAAAAATAGAAATTGAAAAAGTTGTTGAACCCTAATAGGAAAAGAATTAGATATAGAAAAAGCAACCAAAATAGGAAAAGAATTAGATATAGAAAAAGCAACCAAAACAGAGATCAGAATTGACAAGATTTATCGTATAGAGTTTCGTTTCTTGGACAGAGAATAAAACTCTAGCAGAGTAAAAATCTAAAAAGCCTAATTAATTAATATACTCAATTAATATACTCATTGCTTAGTTAGCAGAAGCTTGAACGGTTAGCACCGTAACAACATTGGCTCGAATTTGAGCAAATCCCCCCTCGATGCGAAACTTCTTTACCTGATTGTGCTGAGTTACTCGAAGCTCCCCCTTACCAAGTCGACCGATCAACGGACTATGCTTAGGAAGTACACCCAGTTCCCCGTCAAACATCGGCAGAATCACCATATCCGCAGCTTCGTCCAACACCGAACGTTCCGGAGTAACGATCACACATTTTAATTGCATATTTGATTCTGTTGCCATCTTTTTAATCTTACTTTCTTTTGCGGAACTCAGATTCCAGTTTGACAAAACCATCTACTCAAGAAAAACTTGACTGGCGAGACTATATTTGTATTTTGATAAAACTTTATCCCGAAATAGATATTAAACTCATCGAATTTTTACGAGAGAAAAAGTTCTCTAGGAATATCTAGTGAACTTTTTCTCTCTTCTATATTGGCTAAGGTATCTTAATATACATTGAATTAAAGGCACCAAGAGAAATCGCCAATAAAGAAATTGGTTACCCTTGCATCTTCTTGGCTTGTTCGGCAGCTTCTTCGATCGTGCCCACGTACATGAACGCCCCTTCTGGGAGATGATCCCATTTACCATCGCATAATTCTTCAAAACTGCGAATGGTTTCAGCTAGGGGAGTTACGTTCCCTGGTTTACCGGTAAACGGTTCGGCGACGATAAACGGTTGCGAGAGGAATCGTTCAATACGACGAGCACGATCGACAACCTGCTTATCTTCCTGAGATAATTCTTCAACCCCGAGAATAGCGATAATATCCTGTAATTCGCGATAGCGCTGCAAAATTTGCTGTACTCTGCGCGCCACCCTAAAATGGCGTTCCCCAATGAATTGTGGATCGAGCAATCGGCTGTTCGAAGCGAGTGGATCGATCGCAGGATAGATCCCCTTTTCTGAAATGGATCGTTCCAGATAGATAAAGGCATCGAGATGCTGGAATGTATTCGCTGGAGCAGGGTCGGTCGGATCGTCCGCAGGGACATAGACAGCTTGAACCGATGTAATAGCCCCCTTGGCCGTAGATGTAATTCGCTCCTGCAATTCCCCCATCTCCGTAGCCAGTGTAGGCTGATAACCTACCGCACTGGGCATACGTCCCAGCAGAGCAGAAACTTCCGAACCTGCTTGGGAAAAACGGAAAATATTATCGACGAAAAGAAGAGTTTCCGCCCCGGTAGAATCGCGGAACCATTCGGCCATGGTAATTGCAGAAAGAGCAACTCGTAAACGAGCACCAGGAGGTTCGTTCATCTGACCGAAAACCATCGCCGTGCGGTCAATAACCGAATAGGCATCAGCTCCCGTTCCCGCCTTTGTTTCTTGCATTTCTAACCATAAGTCGTTCCCTTCCCGAGTTCGTTCCCCCACCCCGGCAAATACAGAATAGCCTTTATAGACTTTCGCGATACGAGCGATCAATTCTGTCAAAATAACAGTTTTCCCCAAACCCGCACCACCGAACAGCCCCGCTTTACCACCCCGGACCAATGGGGTCAACAAGTCGAGAACCTTGATCCCGGTTTCAAGAATCTCGGATTTCGGCGACAATTGTGCAAAATCTGGCGGCTTGCGATGAATCGAAGCGGTTTCTTTAGTTTTAATAGGGCCGCGACCATCAATAGGTTCACCTAGCAAATTGAAGACTCGGCCAAGAGTTTCAAAACCCACGGGCACCTGAATGGAAGCCCCTGTATCCACAGCATCGAGTCCACGCATTAACCCATCGGTCGAACCTAGCGCAACACAACGAACTCGGCTTCCGCCCAATTGCTGTTGCACTTCTCCAACTAGACTCAAACGCAAACCATTCTTTTCGGAAAATAATTGAACTGCGTTATAAATCGCTGGTAAATGATTATCTTCAAATTCAACATCGAATGTCGATCCGATTACCTGAATCACTTTCCCTACTTTGTTTGCAGTACTTATCATATGATTTCGATTCTTTTAATAATAAAAGTTCAAGTTCTCAAAAACAATTTAAAGACAATTTAGAGGCAATTATTTTTTCTATTTTTTTCTCACCATATAGCAGAATTATTCGCTCTTAACTCGATACCTAGAGATCGGTGCCTAGAGATCGGCACCAATAAATCTGCCAGCAAAAAATTATTTCAAAGCTTCAGCTCCACCGATCAATTCGGATATTTCTCTCGTAATATTGGCCTGGCGTGCTCGGTTATACTGTCTTGATAAATCCTTAATTAAATCAGCAGCGTTCTCCGTAGCAGCTTTCATGGCAATTCTTCTAGCAATTTGTTCACTTACTGCTGCATCCAGATAGCATTTAAACAATTTAAATTTACAGGCAGCAGGAACAATCTCGGCCAATATTTCTGATGCGGAAGGCAAGAAATCATAATCGGCAGAAGGGGATTTCGAAATCGAGGTTGCAGTTGTGGCATTCGAAGATACCGCAGTCGTTCCTCCCCCCTTGGAAACCTCTTCAGCTGTAAAAGGTAAGAGAGTTTCGATAACCGGACGCTGACGCGACAAGCTATAAAATCGCATATAAGCAACTTCGATTCGATCGACTTCGCCTATGGCATACATACGAATAAAGTCTTCTGCGAGCTGTTCAACCTGGGCATAAGTCGGTTTATCTTCAAATTGAGTATAGGTCTGTCGCACAGAAACCTTCTGGGATTTGAAGAAATTAATCGCTCTACGCCCAGAAAGATCGAGGCGCATGGTCTGCTGATCATTTTGAAATTCTTTTAGGTGTTGAGTCGCTTCGCGTAAGATCGAAGCATTATAACCACCACACAATCCCCGATTTGAACAGATGATTAAAAGCAGAGAATTTTTAACAGGATTACGTTGTATCAAGAGTGGGTGAGAAACTTCGGTAACGTTTTTGGCTAGATCAGCTGCAATTTCATTGATACTGTAAGCATAGTCTCTAGCAGCAATCGCTCGATCCAAAGCCCGGCGAAAACGTGTGCCCGCAATCAACTCCATCGTGCGCGTAATCTTGCGAATATTACGCACCGCTTTTCGCCGTTGTACTAATACTCTTAACTTTGCCATTGTTCCTTAACCTACCCTTGACTTCAAGACCTTGCAAACAGTTGCTTGAATCGCTGATTCGAACTGTTGCCAAAGATCAATGCAAAAGATCAACAAAACAGACCATAGATCTTTCTAAAATCGATTTTTATAGCACTACAAAAGTGCTAGCCGATCTAGCCGTTCTAACCTTTAAAGTATCCTTTGAAATCTTCGATCGCCTTATTTAACATCTTTTCTATTTCTGGAGTGATCTCTTTTTCCTTCTCCAATTTCTGTCGTAATTCGGGTACACGGTCCTTAATGTAGGTCAAGAACTGTTCTTCCCAGAGAGAGACTTTACGGCGATCGACCTGATCTAAAGCACCAGTATTTCCGGCATAAATAATAAGAATCTGATCGGTAACATTCATCGGTTTAAATTGAGGCTGTTTCAGAATTTCGACCATACGATAACCACGATCCAAAAGCGTCTGAGTCGCTTTATCCAGGTCGGTACCTAATTGAGCAAAAGCTTCCAATTCCCGGAATGATGCGAGCGCCAGTTTTAAGCCCCCAGCAACCCGTTTATCTTTCATCGCTTTAATCTGAGCATTGCCACCAACGCGCGAAACCGAAATACCGACATCGACCGCTGGGCGAACCCCTGCATAAAACAGCGAGGGAACCAAATAGATCTGCCCATCCGTAATCGAAATGACATTGGTAGGAATATAAGCAGAGACTTCCCCTTCCAGAGTCTCAATAATCGGTAACGCGGTTAGTGATCCTCCTGAAGTTACCACACGAGCCAGTTTATGGTTGGGGAATTTTGGCAAATCGTGATGAAGTGCCGCTTCTTTTCCTGAGGGACCAACGTACACCATCCCCTCTTCTTTTTCCTTGCGCGTACGGGAAGGATCGATTTTACTATTTACCCCCCAATCATCGGTAACCCCAGCTTCATCCGCATCTTTACCCACAATCACCCAGCGATCTGCTAATTTTGCGGACCGTTCAAGCAATCGGGAATGGCAGTAAAAAACATCCCCGGGATAGGCTTCGCGACCAGGCGGGCGCCGCATCAGCAACGAAAGCTGCCGGTAAGCAACCGCTTGTTTAGAAAGATCGTCATATATACAAAGAGTATCCTTACCCTTATACATGAAGTATTCAGCCATGGCACAACCAGCATAGGGAGCGATATATTGCAGCGGTGCTGGTTTGGATGAAGAGGCAGCAACGACGATCGTGTATTCCAACGCTCCCGATTGTCGTAAATCTTCGACAATCTGCGCGATTTTACCTTCCATCTGCCCGCAGGCAACATAAACACATATCACCCCTTCGGTACGCTGATTGATAATCGTATCAACCGCTATGGAAGTTTTACCTGTTCGCCGATCCCCAATGATCAGCTCACGTTGACCTCGTCCAATCGGCGTCATGGAATCGATGGCTTTGATCCCTGTCTGTAAAGGCTGTTTCACCGGTTGGCGATCAACAATGCCCGGAGCTGTACACTCCAAAGGCCGATATTCCGAGGTTTCAATCGGCCCTTTACCATCCAAAGGGTTACCAAGTGGATCGACCACCCGGCCAATTAAATTGGGACCGCAAGGAACTTCGAGAAGTTTTCCAGTGGTTCGAACTTCATCCCCTTCCGAAATTTTCAGATAATCTCCCAGAATGATTACCCCAACCGCATTTTCTTCCAGGTTAAAAGCTAATCCTGTTGTCTTCGTTCTGGGAAATTCGACCATCTCTCCAGCCATAACTCCGGAAAGACCATAGATTCGGGCAATCCCATCCCCTACTTCAAGAACTCTACCAACTTCTCGCGAATCGATGCCTAGCCGAAAATTTTCTAGCTCAGCTTGGATCACGGAAACGATTTCGTCCGGTTTGTATTTCATAGCTCCCTTTCGCCAATAATTGATTACTTAATTGTTCGATTCGATTTTTAACTGAACTATCGTATACGTGATCACCGATCTGAATGACCAGCCCACCAATCAACTCTGGCTCGATTTTTAGATGAACAATCGGCTGGAGCATGGTAGAATTCGCTACCTGCAATTTAATTTCTTGCAGTTGATTTTCACTCAACGGAGATGCACTCTTTATTATCAAACGTACTCGTCTTTCACGATCATCTTCTATATCGTGATAAACTTGACGGATAAAATAGATCAAATCTAAACGATCATGTCGATTCAGTAATAGCAAAAAATCCATGAAAAGTTCACTTGCTTTCCCTGAAAATATTTTTTGCAATACAGGCTCTTTTTCGCTCTTCTTAATCGTGGGGGTCTCAAAGAATAATTCCAATAATGAATTCGCAGCAAATACATCATCGATCAAGGAATCTAATTCTTCGCCAATGGCGTTAACCAGCCCTTTTTTTTCCGCTGTTCGGATCAATGCTTCCGTATAGACCCGTGCAACTTTCATCGATCCTTTCCATTCATCTCCTGAAGTGGTATTGGGATGATGAGAAAGCTCCGTCAATTCTGTGTCTGTCATACAGTTCGATCACCTGTCCCCGAACTTTTCCTAAGAAATTACATGGAAGAAAATATCAGTTAAAGATTTTATTTCTTCTGTTAAATTTCAAGAGGTAAATTAGTGCGTGATAATTTCTGGTCGTGTCCATCCTACAATCTGAATTAATTCATTCTTCCTAATCATATTGGGTTCTAGTTTAGAAACTTGATTTAGTTTCAATCGAATCAATCCAGATTACTCTAAAACAGTGTACAATAGTATATTCTGTCCTAAACATTCATCCCTTGCGAACCAAAAAGCATTTTTGCTACTTATATTAGTTCAAGAATACTAAAGATCCGCTTGAAGATTACTAAACACATTCGATTAGCACGCATCAAGCAAAATTAGCATTCCTACTCCCTTTTACTCCCTTTAACAAGGAACATCAATGAAAAAATTTATACTTTCAATGATTGCTGAATCTCTTGCATCGCTTCGTTCACTAAGCGTTGATGATCCTCAGTGGAAATCTCGCGTTTGACCGCTTTGGTAGAAAGCATCGTAGCCAAATCAACTGCTTGGGACCAGATATTTTGTAATGCCTGGTCTCGAGCGGATTCGATTTCGCGCAGAAGACGATCCCGCTCCGATTGAAGTTCTTTATTCCCCTCATGTTTGATCCGCTCTTTGATTTCAATTGCATCTTTACGAGCGGTTTCTAACATCGTGCGAACTTCATCGGTCGTTCTTTGTCTGGTTTGTTTGGCTTCTTCAAGTAGTTTTTTTGCCTCTTCGCGTAACGATTCGGAATCTTGATAACCCTTTTTGATATTTTCTTCGCGTTCATCGAGTAAAGCAATAATCTTCTTCCAGTTTTTCGAAAGAATGAAAAAAAGCAAGAAAAAAACCACTAGGGTATAAATACCCAGATCTGCCTTGAAATCCAAGAAAGCGGTTTTATTATGCTTGGCATCGCCCCCTTCATCTTTAGCAAACAGTAAGATGATTTTTGGCATCAAACTCAGCTGATTTTCTTGTATTTCAACAGTTTTAACTGCTGAAACACTTTCTGTGCTGGAGAAATTCTGTTCACTCGCCACTAATTGGGATGAAGCATACACAAAAGTTATCAGCACCCCAAAAAATACCGCGCGGATAATCATTGCCATTCTTTACTCCGAGATAATTCCACTCATCACACACGAAGAAATCAATAATCCAAAATCATTAAATGATTAATAGCACCAAACAAAGAACCAAACTAATAATGGCAGCACCTTCAACAAGTACCGCTAATAAAATCATTGCCCCTTGGATTTTTCCTGCTTGTTCGGGTTGGCGAGCGATTCCAGAAAGTGCCGAAAATCCGATTAGACCGATCCCCAGTCCGGCACCGATGATGCTTAAACCCATACCGATCCCAGCACCAATACCTTCATATTTCGGGGTAGCAGGCTTGGCTTCCTGTTTTGTTGCCTCTTTGCTAGGAACATCTTTCTTATCCTGCGCCAAAGCAGTCATGCTCATGAACAGCATTGCAACCAAAAGGACCAACCCCGTTCGTACAAAATTCTTCATTCGATTCTCCAAAAGTTACTGAGAAAACCTCATTTTCTCATCTAAATTAGTTACACTCGGTTAATGATCTGGATGTGTAGCCATCCCAATAAAAACAGAGGTTAAAAATGTAAACACAAACGCCTGTAGACAAGCGACAAATAACTCTAGTAAGCTCAGAGCCGTATTTAGCAAAATAATAACAATCGTTGCAGGCCAGAAAGCAATGTCCATTAAGGTCGAATGTTCCGAAGCGGCACCAATTATTCGAATAAAGGATAATATGACAAAAAGTGCCGTGTGGCCTGCTAACATGTTGGCGAATAAACGTGCAGCTAACACCGTTCCTCGAATAAATAGACTCAGGATTTCGATACAAAACAGCAATACCAATATAAAAGGGCCGATTATTTTAAGTACGGGATCGTTCATTTCAATATGTGGAATATATGTTTTCAGATAATTGAAAAACCCATGATTCGCTCGAATTCCTGAAGCATTGATTAAAATAAAACTGACCAGCGCCAAGGGAGCAGTAACACTCAAATCCGCGGTGGGAGAACCCAAAAAAGGGATCATCCCCATTAAATTCATCGATAATGTAAAGACAAACAAAGTCCACAAAAACGGCAGATATTTTTTATAATCATGTTCACCTATCCCCGGTTTGGCAATTTGATCACGGACAAACACTAGGATAAATTCTGCGAAAACCCACAACCGACCCCGGCTCTCTCCTTTAGTAGAAACTCGTCGTACTAAAGGAAGGAATATCGCCAATAAAATTGCTGCCGCCACAAGCTGCAACAGCATGAACTTCGTCATCCCAAAAGGGAGATCTAGCTTTAAATCGCCAATCTCAAAGTTGATACTATGCGAATCAATGACTTCGTGAAAGGGATCAAATGGTTCATCTTGTGCCATAGTTATCAATCAATTTCTTTTAAGTCCTATTTCCCGGTTTCGAGAAATGATTTAATCTTTGAATCAGTACTTTAGTTTCTAGTATCAACAACAATAAATAAAATCCTAAACCCCAAACTATAAAGCTATTAATTTGAGATTGGATGAAAGAGAAAAGATAGTAACTAATAACCGCACCGCCAAGAGAAAAACTGATGCGAATCCCAATCGCTAATAAAATCCAGACAATTCTCTCGGTTTCTTCGCGCTTTTGCGCAAAATCAATCAGGCCGACCGCAATTAGACCAGGAACCCAAGAAATCAAAAATGAAACAAGGATTACGGATGCTCTCCTCTCTGAAATCATTATTGGAATTAACCATGCGCTTATCGCAAAAGGAACTGTAATCCAAAAAAAAATTTTCAGAGACTTCATTCATATCCAGTCGAAATTAGATTTAGTGCAATTATCGTTTTCTATTTTTTGATAAACCCCTCATTAATAATAATTTAAGATTAGTAATAATTTCCTTTACAATTTTCTCATTTCTACACTTTAGTTTTTACTTGTTTTTTGTTCTATGTTCTTTTCAATATTTATTCTGCAAGCCGATCATTGGTTTATTTGCCGGAACATAAACCATACACTCGATATTAATCCAAGAAAAATTCCAACAATTGTAAATATAGGTAATGAATTCAGTAAAAGATCTACCCCAAGTCCAAAAAGCGCGGACCCAAGCAAATAACTCCCCGCTAACGTCATAGTCATCGCGTAACCGGGAAAACTTTTTTTTGATCTTGAGGAATCACTTCCTGTGTTGAATTGTTCCATGTTCGAAATTAAATTCGACTTTTCACTTGATTTTACTTTCCCAGAATTTATTTCGATTCTCTAGTTTGAAATCCAAACTAGTCAATCTGGATCTGATCGAACTTATATTGCAATTTTTGGTTTTCTATTGATCACAAGTAAAACATTTTTTAACTCATAAAATTCCCAAATACTCCATATCTCCCATTCATCTTTACTTCTCATATTTACTGTAATACTGTTTTAGAGTTTATGGTGAAAAGTCAATCGTTCTGCGAATTTTTTCTCAAAACTTTTTTTTATTTAACCGTCAGCCTTGTTCACTCTTAAATTGCTCAATTTAATTTCCCAACTTTTAGCCCTCGGAAATCAAGAACATTCAGACATAAAATTGATTATGAAAGGTAATTTCCTTCCTCAATTCAGTTTACGTTGCCACCAATTTAAAATTCTACCTTAATGCGAATCTTTTCATTCTTCATTTTCCGATATTCGAACGACTTAACCATCTAGGGACAAGGAGAGTATTTTTTATTTCACAAATTGTTCGAGAAAAAGGGGATTTACTCTCAATTGTTCTGAATAATGCTGATGTGAATCGACTTGGAAATCGTCTAAATTGTCGAATATCGTTACAATTTCGATTTACAGTTACTAATTTACTAATAAGGAGAATTTTGAGAATGTCTCGATCGATGCGATCATTACAGCACGGCTACATTAAAGGCTATACCACAGGGTTAGCGGTTATTTTAGCCCTTTTTATTCCTATTATTCACCCATCTAGCGTATATTCCGAAGATCTTAAATCCGGTCCTCAAATTGGTGAGGGTCCAATTTCCTTCTCCCCAATTAATATTAACGGGCCAGAAGCTGGAAAAGCAAACTGTCTCGTTTGAGACTACGGTCCAAAACCTGTCATCGCCATTTTCGCTCGTGAAATGAGTGACAGCTTGACTAGTTTGGTCAAGAAAGTGGAAGCAGCAACAATTGAAAACAAGTCCTCGAAACTTTGCAGTTTTGTCATTCTCTGTTCTGATGAACAAAGTGTTTCTGATCAAGCCAAAGCTTTCATCGATAAAGAAAAGATAAAGAAAACGATTTTTGCCACGGAAAGTACCGCTGGTCCACCCAATTATAAAATTGCAAAGGATGCAGATATTACTGTTATCCTATATGTTCGGAAAACAGTAAAAGTGAATTTCGCCTTTCGAAAAGGGGAACTCAATGGAAAAAAAATCGAATCAATTATTCAAGCGATTCCCAAAATAACAGATCGGTAAAAATATATATAAATTACGATTACTCGAACAGATAGCCTCACTTATTTCCATTTTTATACAATACGCTACCAAAAATCAATTTTAGAATAATCGCTCCTTGATTATTTTGGTAGCGTATTAATTTAGTCAATTTTATTGATGTTCTCATCGTCTATACACTCTAAATACAATTAAATAAATCTAATCTTCTCGATCGATAATCTGCTAATAAACCCAATATATTAACTTCAATTTCATTCCTATGACAAAGAACTTACGATTCTTAGTAGAAAGTTAATAATTTGAAAGGAAATCGATTGGAAAACGTCAAATAGTTTGGTATTAAAACGTTAATCGTAATGCGAAAATTTTTCACTACTTTCAAGGAGAATGTTTCGTATGTTTCGTAAAATCGTACCTTTTCTAGGCTTAACCGCGGTAATTGCCGTTGGTTTCGCGGTCTATACCGCAGGCCTAGACGCAGCGGATCTAAAATCAGGTCCGCAGGTTGGAGATGAAATGAATATCTTCCATCCAGAAAATATTAATGGCCCAGCCGCTGGGAAAACAAGTTGTTTGATTTGAATGAACGGTAGCAAACCTGTTGTCGCTATTTTCGCTCGCGAAATGAACGACAGCTTGGCCGGTCTGGTCAAGAAAGTTGAAGCAGCAACCGTTGAAAACAAATCTTCGAAACTTAGCAGTTTTGTGGTTCTCTGCTCCGATGATCAAAGCGTTTCTGATAAAGCCAAAGCTTTTATCAATAAAGAAAAGATCAAGAAAACGATTTTTGCTATTGATAATCCTTCGGGTCCACCCTCTTATAAAATAGCCAAGGAGGCCGATATTACCGTAGTTTTGTACGTGAAGAAATCGGTTAAAGCCAACTTTGCCTTCAAAAAAGGGGAATTTAAAGAGAGTGATATCGATTCGATTATCAAAGATATTTCTAAAATCACAAAGTAATATTGTTCAAAGTGTTTGATTGAATTCGAGTAAATGTTTTTACGGTTGTTAATATAGCATTACGATTAAGCCACCAATGTGTATTGGTGGCTATTTTTTTGGGTATCTCATCTCTTTATCTGCACCTTTTACCCCTCGACATTTATCGTGAATCATTTAGTATTAACTGATCTTATTCACTTGAAATCGAAAGACTATTTTATTCAAAGGGTTTTGAAGAAGTTTTCTCGAAAAAGACTAGTTAGAAATACTTAGAAATAGCAAGTTTACGCAAAAAATGCGAAGAGAAAAATTTAGAAAGAGAAAAATTTAGAAAGAGAAACTTAGAAAAGCAAACTACTAAACATAAATGAATTGGGCGCTAAGGGATTTGAACCCCTGACCCACGCGGTGTAAACACGTCGCTCTACCCCTGAGCTAAGCGCCCCAATAATCTTACAATATTAAGTTATCGGTAAAATTCAACCTAAAACTCGATATTCTTCTAGAAAAATTTGATCGAATTTGAGTCACCAAACATCCGATCCAATTTCCATTCGATTTTGAGATTAATTAATTTACATTTCTCTGCTTACTTTAAGTCTTTAAGAATACTTCGTAGAAACTTAGAACTCCGCAAAATCTTTTGGATCTCACTCATTAATCGTTCTCTATTAGTGTCAATTTTCGCTGTGTTATCTGATCCAACAGAATCTTCCGGCGACTTATCTTTCTTTACAGACTCTAACTCGGTGACCGACTCCGTAAGTTTTTGGAATTTTTCTTTAAGTTTATCGAGACCATCCGATAATTTTTTCTGAATATTGCCGGCAACCTTTTGAATCACTTCGGGTTCGCCTGAGGCAATACTTAATCGAATTTCCATCATTTCTTCAAGAAATTCCGAAGATAGATTCTGAGTCGAAGAATCTAAAGAGCCTCCCAACAAGGTAAAGAGATACTCGGCTCGCTGCCAAGGTTCACTCAATACTCGATACGCTTGGTTAATTTCGGACGACATAGCCAAACTGGATTGTAAATCGGCAGCAGAACTTTGCTGATGAAAGTCGGGATGACACTGGCGCATGAGAAGACGATACCGAGTATCGAGTTCTCGCTCATCAATAAAAAAACGCCTTGGAAAACCAAGGCGAGTAAAATAATCGATTTGCATAAGCTCATTTATTCAAGGATGAGTGGATACAAAAACATCACCTAGGAATTCGTTACTGAATTCCCCTCCTACAATACAATCGAGAGAGCGTATTGCTTGGAGGAATCTAAAATATTAGAGTGGGAGTATCGACTCATTACATCGAGTACGATTTTCCACAACCACAAGTAGTTTTAGCGTTAGGGTTGGAAACCTGGAAACCACGGCGATTCACATCTTCGAGGAAATCGACTAAGGCCCCTTGCAGATACAATTTACTGCGTTTATCAACAACAACGGTAACGCCGTGCTGTTCAAAAATTTCATCGATTTTTGGATTGATGGTTTGTTCGAGATCCAATTTATTCTGGAATCCACTACAACCTCCACCAATAACCCGGATACGCAAGCTCAGTTTCATGCTAGGATCAGAAGCTTGGTAATCGGCAATAATACGCAGAACTTCTTTTGCTGCATTTTCGGTAACCGTCAAAAATGGCTCGACCCGAGGAGCCTCTTGGATTTCTTCAGGCGTTTGTACCGGTTCAAGAGTTGTTTGTGACATATTTAACCTTTCATAATTAAGACCATTCATTCCAAGGAATGGAAACAATCCGTTCCTTTGTTATTCAAGTTTTTTAGATTTTCTATTCTATTATATCCCCAACGGATAGGGTTTGACACATTAAAAAGGAGATAGAAATGAATCATAACTTCTTAATTAAATTATTCTCCATTTCTTCCAAATCTTTCGTGACAGTTCTAACGTATTATTAAATTATCAATGGACCACAAGCACTTCGGCAGAGGTGCTTTGATAATTCGAATTGTTCGAAGCTACTTGGGACGATCCTTTTTCAACATTTTTGTCTTGATAATTCTTGATTGCTGCTTTGATCGCATCTTCGGCCAAGACCGAACAGTGCACTTTCACGGGTGGTAGTGCTAGCTCTTCGACTATTTGAGTATTTTTAATATCCATAGCCTCATCGATCGTTTTGCCTTTGAGCCATTCGGTGGCCAAACTACTCGAAGCAATGGCGCTGCCGCAACCAAACGTTTTGAATCGGGCATCTTCGATTACCCCTGTTTCTGGATTAACCAGAATCTGCAATTTCATAACGTCGCCACATTCTGGAGCACCTACTAATCCGGTGCCAACTTCGGAAGCGTTTTGATCCAAACTGCCCACATTTCGTGGGTTGTTATAATGTTCTAAAATTTTATCGCTATATGGCATTAAAATCTCCATTTCCTAATTAGCTAAGTGGAAAATCCGCTTAGCCATTTTTGTTAATCCAGCTTTTGTTCATTCTGAATTGATACTATTAGTTCTTATCTTGTACTTAGCTTACAGCCAAACAAATTCTTCCACTTAAAAATACAAATTTATATCTTGTTCAATATCGCATCTATCAGCAATTGATAATACATTCAATCAATGAGCCGACCATTCGATCGATTTCAGATCGATTCCCGCTTTGGCCATTTCATATAGAGGAGACATTTCGCGTAACCGATTGACTTCGCGAACTACTAGATCAATCGTATAGTCAATATCTTCTTGGGTATTAAAACGGCCAACACCGAAACGCAAACTCGAGTGCGCCAATTCTGGGCCAACTCCTAAGGCACGTAACACATAACTCGGCTCTAAACTAGCACTGGTACAAGCCGATCCGGAAGAAACGGCGACATCTTTAATTCCCATCATAAGCCCTTCGCCTTCCACATAGGCAAAACTGATATTGGTATTACCAGGCAGTCTTTCTTCCGGGTGGCCATTAAGGAACGTATCACTCAACTGATTCATAATCCCCGTTCGTAACCGTTCGCGGAGAGTAAAAGTTTTTTGCGATTCTTCAGGCATCAATTGGCGAGAAATATCACAAGCTTCTCCAAGGCCGACAATCAAAGGCACCGCGAGAGTACCTGATCGCATTCCGCGCTCGTGCCCCCCCCCATCAATCAGCGATTCTAAACGCACTCGTGGATTTTTCTTTCGCACATATAACGCACCGATCCCCTTCGGACCATAAATCTTATGCGCTGTTAAACTTAATAAATCGATCCCCATAGCCTGAACATCAACAGGTATTTTACCCACCGCTTGCACGGCATCGCTATGGAAAAGGATCCCTTTTGATTTGCATAATTGACCAATTTGCGTAATCGGTTGCAAAGTTCCGATCTCATTATTAGCTGCCATGATACTTACCAGGATGGTCTTGTCACGGATGGCATCCTGTATTTGTTCGACAGAAACACGACCATATTGATCTACGGGAAGTACGGTTACTTCGAATCCCTCTTTTTCTAGTCTTTTGCAAGGATCCAATATCGCTTTGTGCTCCACTTCCGAAGTGATAATATGATTCCCTTTGGCCTTATACATATGAGCAACCCCGCGTAAAGCAAGATTATTGCTTTCCGTAGCGCCACTAGTAAAAATAATCTCCGAAGGGGTGGCATTAATCAGTTTCGCAATCTTTTGCCGACTTGCCTCTACTGCTTCCTCCGCCTTCCAACCAAATTCGTGACTCCTGCTCGCTGCGTTCCCATAATACTCAGTAAAATAAGGCAACATCGCTTCAACCACTTTTGGATCACATCTTGTGGTTGAGTTATTATCTAAATATATTGGCAATTTGACCATTATTAACTATTCTCCGCATCCCTTTTAATTTTATTACATTCCCAACTTACTTTTTCGAATTTCATTCTTGAATCGCAACTTTGATTCTAAGTTATATTAGATTCTAGTGTTACAATGTTTAATCGATCGTTGTCTAAACTCGGCACTCTTTTATTCTTATTCCTTTTTGTTGGTATTCCGCTCTCATAAGAAAGCACTCTTCGAGTTTGTCTAGAACTCTCCATATTCTTTCACTTCCTGTTGTTACCCTCCAACAAAAGATTTCACAACTCCTCTAAAAGGATTTATAGTTTCTTTAGAAAGATCTCCGGCGATCTGCTCAGAGGAATCAGGACAATCTTGCATTTGTTCAGAAATAATATGTGCTGAATGATTCTTAATAGTACATCGATTTGCACTTTCATTACAATCTGATCGAGAACCATTTTCGTATTCGATTCCATCGAGTGCAGTTATCGAACAACTATCTGAAGGATCCTTTGTGGTATTTTCCAATAAATTGAATGCACTCCCACGTTTATTCAACGCACTTGGTAACGGTAGATTTAAAGTTATTGCTGATACCGTATCACTACTATGGTTAATTGAATTCTCTACACTACTCCCTATTAATTCTTCCAAAGAAACGTTCTTTAAAAATTTCAAAATCCGGTGGTGGATCGCCACCATGGGCGCTTGAATGGGGCACGTTCCTGATAGAGTACAATCCTGGCTCGAATCGACATTTTCCCCACTACAGTTCGTTAGTTGAAATTGATCGCCCATCGCAACCAATAAATCAACCAAAAAAATTTCAGATAGGGGGCGCTGCAACTGGTAACCCCCTTTAATCCCCCGTTGACTAATCACGAACCCCTGATTACATAACTCTTTTAGTATATTAGCAATAAAACCTTGGCTTAGACGATAATGAGTTGAGATGGTTCTGGAACAGCTCGGCTCAGGATGGTGGTGTAAGTACGCCAAGATTAAGAGAGCATAATCAGATTTTCGACTTATTAAGGACATTCTTTACCACACATAAGTAATTTTTTACTGACACAGACCAAATATTTTAACAGGCTATAGAATCATCATCATCTAAATTTTTTTACTCAAAAACTCTCTTTATCCATATCAAAACAAAATAGAACTAACTTACTTCTATTTATATCCAGATAAACCGTACTAAACAAGTACTCATTCACTTTTTTCTCAAAAAAATAACGGGATTTTACTATCGAAAAATTGAAGCAGAGTAAAAATCACAAAAACAAAATCAGAAAAATGAAATAAATCTCAAAAAGATTTCTAAAAAATAAGTGTCTCTTATAAAGTGGTAATCTAGGCGAAAAAAATTAATCAAGATAAATTATAGAATTCCGATTAAAAATCGGAATTTAGGAACCGAATCTAAAACATAAAAATTTCAGATCGTGAACAATAATCTAATTAACCTTTGAGTAATTGGTCGAGCTGCTTCATAATCCAAGGTTCAGTATCTTTGTTAAAACCATCTTGACGACCAACTGGTTGAACCGCCCCTTTGAATATCAAAACACGGGGGATGCTGTGAATGGCATACTGAGATGCCAGTTCTCCATTTTCGTCGATATTTACTTTACCTACTTTTACTTTACCCGCGTAAAGATTTGCAATTTTATCAATAATAGGTGCCAGATTCCGACATGGTCCACACCAAGGCGCCCAGAAATCGACTAACACAGGCACTTGACTTTGAACAACCTCTTTTTCCCAATTATCGCTACCTAATTCAATCACATGTTGACTAGCCATCTTTATTATCCTTTACTGTTTACTTGTACTGTTTACTTGTACTGTTTACTTGTACTATTTACTTATTTTCTTTATTATTTACTGAGTTAAAGACCCACTAATTTCTTTGGTTAAAAGCGAACCTAACTATTTTTCTCTTATCTTAGTAGAAACTAACTTAAGATTCTAGAAGATTGGATAAAAAGAATTCAGAAAGGATTCTCGAGAAAAGCTTGACGATTTATAATCAGAATCCTATAACTAAATTTCACCCAATGCCTTTCATCATTGTATGAAGGCCCTGTCGTCTAGAGGTCTAGGACACAGCCCTTTCAAGGCTGCGACACGGGTTCGAATCCCGTCAGGGTCAATCTTAACTAGAATACTAGTTTTTCATTTAAATTTTCTCATTTAGAATTTTCTAGAAAATTCTAAATGAGAAAATTTTTAGTCCCTTACTTCCAATAATTACTATTATTCTTATATTCCTTATTGCACTGATTTTTGCGCCACCTAGATTCACACCCAGTTAAGTTGATCCGAGCAAAGCATCCGTAAA
Organism: Planctomycetota bacterium; assembly: GCA_021809185.1. Classification (GTDB taxonomy): domain Bacteria; phylum Planctomycetota; class Planctomycetia; order Gemmatales; family Gemmataceae; genus JAKBAI01. Next base: position 3,853 of record JAKBAI010000065.1, on the reverse strand, counting down.
ATCGAAATAAATCCATAAAGAAATGAAAAATTTATTTTCAAGCCACTTTAGGAACAATCGCCACCGGAGTGTTATAAGCCGAAATGCAATAAGTAAGATGAGATCGGTTAGTGGAAATTCTTTTTTTATTACTTTTTTTACTCTTCAATTCGTGAAATTATAAATAAACTAGTAGATCCGAAGATTGAAATGGAAAATGGATTTAAGATTCAAAAATAATTTGACTGTTCTTTATAAGAGATCGGTCTAAGAATATAGCAATAAGATATGTGTATTTTTCAATAGAAAAGGATAACAATGCCGGAACCAGAATCTTCAAAAACTTGGTTAATATTTGTCTTGATGGCAGGTTTATGTTGGGGAACTTACGTCCCTTTAATAGCCTTTGGAGGAAAAAATCTATCCGGAGGTCCATCAGCGCCGTTTGCAGGCCGTTATGCAGCCTTTTTGTGTGTAGGTGTGGCTTATGTTGTGATTGCGGTTATGTTTCCGATTATTCGAGCCTACGTGGTCAATGAACCTATCCCTTCAACCAGAAATGGAATTATTTTTGCTTCTCTGGCAGGGGTGGCCGGCGCGTTAGGTGCCTTGGGGGTAATTTTTGCCACGGCAACTGCTCATCGTCCAGAAGATAGAATGTTCATTGCTCCTCTGATTTTCACCTTAGCCCCTTTGCTGAATACTCTCGTAAGTTTATTTTGGCATCCTACGAAAGAATCCCCTCTCAGTTTTCATTTACCCGAACATCTGCCAAGCATCAAATTCTTTATCGGAGTGGTTTTGGTTGGTATTGGTGCAGGTCTAATTCTTTTCTCAAAAGAAGAAATGGAAGGACCAGCAAAACCAGCCCCCGCACCGCAATCGGTTAGTGTCTCGTCCTAATAAATTGTTTATTGGAGTTGGAAGCATTTCGGTTGACTTGTCGAATCGTGATTCCAGCTTTGAAGAAGTTTCAAAAATCATCAATCGAGTAGATTAGACTCGAAATTCTACACTGCTCGATTGATATCTTATTTTATGTTGATCATCGAATCCGATTAGATCGTCTTTTCTATTTAAGAACACGATTTAATCGAATCATAACGAATATATTTTACCGTTTAAGCGTAAACCCGAGATAAAGTTGAGTTTGTTCTAGATTCGATTGTGAGGTAAAGTATTCAATCTGCTGTTTAGCACCAATATGAAATTGATTCCCTGAATTAAAAGTAATCGCTAGCTTGAGATCTTGATTGAACTGATTATTTAAATTCGGTTGTGCCGAGCGTAATGCGTTACCAGAATACTGAAGGCTCAAACGTCCAAATAGTGGCATTTTGGCTAGCACTTCTAAGGAATAACGCGAAAGGGCTTGAACACGTGTTGCAGAATTTTCATCGATATAGGTTATCATCGGCCCGCCGCGCAATTGCAACTCCGATTTCGGCAGAGGGATCAGCTTTAAGCCAACACCTGTTTTGGCAATAGATGTCATTTTGCGATAAGCCCAACCATCAGCGTTGGAATCGACTTGACCATAAAAGAATAACGCTTCCATCATCGGCACAGACAATTTGAATAATTCTGATGCTCTCCAGTCCTTACTTTGATACGGTTGCGTGTCTCCGGGGGTCAACTGAGAAATATCGAATTGCGATTTATGATAAACAACTGATTGCGTTATTTCATTCTGCAATTTATATTTCCCTGATGTCAAATCTGGAATGAGATAACTTGGCCCAGCATTTGAATTAGCTTGTGCAGAACCGGTTTTCGGTTGAATGATGATAATCGTAATTCCCTCTTCTTGTAGCATAGAAAAAGGAGAACGACTCCCCTCTTCCGACCAGATGCTCATGAGATTTCCCACTCGATTCTTCATTACCGCTTTGGTGATATCGTCCTGAAAAGATACTCCCACTTCACCATTGAAATATTGTTCACTGGAACCGTTGGTTAGGCAATTTGTTTCCTCGTTTACTCTATTTTGTGATAAATCTCCCAAAATCGCCTCGGATCTCGAAGTAAAGAGCTTATCACCAGACCAAAAATAATGCTTCCCATTATCTAGGCTCATTTGTCTCTGAAAATCTTCGGAACAACGAGCCGCACCAGGAAACATCGATTGAAATGAGTAAATGGCATTACTCGATTCGTCCAATTGCACATTCCCGTACTCGACCAATTCGATGATATATCGATCTTGATTTTGCATTTGAAAAAAATGATTCGTTTCACTTTCAAGCTTCGATTCTTCTTGCTGATCCAGGTCATTCAATAATTCGTTCATCATAACATCGGCGCAATTTATTCTTGTTGAACCGTTCACCAATAGAATCAGGAAAATCACTAAAGCCCTTGCAATTGAAACTATTCTGCTCAGTTTGTAGAAAGAAACGTAGTTTATCATGTTTTTCATCTGCTTACCCTGCGCACCAAGTATTCTATTTGTAGTCCTTCTATTCTGAATTGACCCTTAATTGACACTTTTACTGTTTTCCGATTAACTCTATTATCGTCCAATAGCTAATTCTATCTTCGATGACAATAGAAAAAAGAAAATCTCATGGGCCGATAGAATTGGTAAGTTAGGATAGGTAAAGTAGACCATACAGAGATAAGTTTAATTTAATTCGTAATCGGAATCTATTAAAAAACACTCACCCTGATGATTGGTTTAGCTCCGTTAAAATGAGACTTTTGGATACTTTAGTTCAGAAAATAATTAATCGAAATATAGATAAGAACCAAATAGGATATTCTATTCGGAAACTTTAAGTCTCGAAAAATTCATTTTTGTTATCAAAAACAATTAAAAAATGTTAGATAAGGGTTGATCTAGTCTAAAGAGTAACTCCTCATGAAAGAAGTCATCTCAATTAATATTGCTTATCCTCAGAACAAAACATAACAAAATTTACCGTTTATTTCTCTCATCGAGTATAAAATTCTTTCGTCGATCTAGAGAACATTCAAAATGGCTGAAAAGTAGTAGACGTGTGATTAGAATTTGGTGAAAGGTTCCTCTCTCAAAGATAAAACAGAATTAAGTAGAGGAACCTAGACCTTTATTGACAAAGGGGAAAACCTATTAAGCAATAAAAGAGGCAATTTTGCTTTCAGTTATTTGGCTTTCATGCGAGAAATTAAAATCTCTGCCGTTTCTTTACGCATAATGCGGGGATCGGGCAAGTTCCCTGCCCTAAGCTGTTCTCGAAGTTCGCGTCCACTGATAGAAACTTGCTTAAATCCCTTAGGTGCATATTCTTCAACAAGACCAACACGGCCAAGTTCTTCGAAAAACGCTGCGAACCCGACTTTAACAGGCTGAATGAGCAGCTCACCGCGCAATTCATCAAATTTACGTTGAGCCGCAAGGCCGTCCCAAATATCTTTGCCATCATCATAAGGAGCATCTGCATGTTTGCGACCTATAATAATGTTGGTGAAACCAAAATTCTGGCGATAAATGCTGTGCATAATCGCCTCTTTGGGACCGGCATAAAACATCTTGATATCTAACCCTAGAAGAATGAGATCATCTGTAAATCGGCGATCAACTCTGGCCCAGAGTTCCGTATCCACATCCCCTTCTCCTAAAGCACGATTATCAATTAAGGCTCGATAGGTACGCATCCGGGCAGGAGCATCCACATCATCCCCCTTTGTTTCCCCTACCAACGGATTCAAAACAGCCCCTGTATAGAACCCTTCTCGAGTCAGTTTTTCTGCTCCCACTACCAAGGCATATTCGTGTGCTCGATGGAGCGGATTTCTGGTTTGAAAGGCAACCACTTTTTGCCATCCTCGTTTGGCAAAAAGCTGTCGTGTTTCTAAGGGGGAAAGAACCAGATCTCCATATTCGGGGTGTTTG
>JAKBAI010000310.1 GCA_021809185.1 Planctomycetota bacterium | reverse complement strand
TTCCGATCTCGTTGAATATCCAGGAGGAGAGGCGGTCTGCTGGGCAACAATCTGACGAACAATAGCACGAGCATTGTCTTTGGGAGGGACATGCAAGTTCTGACTGAAACCGTACCAAGATGTTGAGCCGATATTACCATAATACCAATTTCCCGAAGTTCCTGGAGAACTGGAACTCAAATTGCCTTGACAAATGGCATTGGGGACACCATCCGTTTCAAAAATAACAATTTTGTTGGCCCCATTGCGACCATTATAAACAGTATTGATCGAAGTATCTCTAGCAGAGCTTAACTGATTCATGGCGACCATAAAGGCCATTTGTGGGCAGGTTTCCGACCCACCATTTGGGATGATTCCTTCTCCGATCGAAACGATTCCTGACGGATTGCCAGCGACGGGAGAAGTGGTGGTGTATGGTAGAATTGAGTTTTGCAGATCACCAAGATTAGAGAGTGTCGGATATGGATAGAATAGGGCGTTTTGCATCAATGGAAACTGTCTACTTAAACTAACTCGCGCTGTCGAATAGACATCGGAAGAAGAGAAGTAAATCATGGAAGCAAGATCATTGGGGTGATTGAGTTGAATATCCTGAAGAGCGGCATTGACGCCAACTTTCAGTTGCCAACTGGGGGCTTCATAGGCGGTGCCAGGGAACCAGTTCCCGGTTGCATGGAGATAAGAGAGCATACTGATGGGACCGAACCAGAATTGACCGAGAGGATGAACAGGGCTATCGATATAGTTCATATACGGGGGGGGATTCCCAGCTAAGAACGATTGCGGGGTGATTTGTGGTTGTAAATTGGTCGAAGAGGGGTTATTGTAAGCCAGGGGGCTGCCCGTTGCTGTATTGGTATTCGAGGAATTGGCTCCGAACATGACGTTCGAATCTGTCCAACGACCGGTTCCAAGAACGTAATCGATGTAATCTTTCCAAAAGTTGACATCGGTGGAAGCGGCAGATTGTAAAATGCCCGTATTCGGATCCACCGGGATCGAGGTAGGTATAGAAGAATAATAAACAACTCGCCCGGCTTGGAGGTTCGCAGGTAAAGTCTGCGGACCACTAGAGAGCCATTGTAAAATGGCATTGTAATTCACAACGTAATTGGCATTTGGTCCTGGGTATTGCGCATTCCAGCGGCCAGCACTGTTCCAAAACATCGAGTTATCCTGGGTGCTCATTCCAGAACCTTGTCTGGGTAGAAAGAAGCGAACGCGCCAATCACCAGCAACATAATTGCTATCTCCTATATTGCCAACAGGGGTTCGGGGATCGGGAGGCCACATGTAGAATGTTTTCCCGAAATAACCTGGCCCCATGGAAAATCCTTGAAACCGTTGAGCCGCTGGTTTTAATTGATTTTTCGTAAAGTCCCAATCGTAGCCGTTAGTCTCGAAAGTAGAATTATAGGTCATATTCGTTACATTATTTCTTGGCATTCCCAAGTAATCCGCAACGGTTTGTGCATATTGATCGGGAGTTGGTGCATTGTTCCCATTGACTTGGATTCCGGAGCGAAGTGGGAAAAGATCCCCGGCATAGTTGCCAGAAAAAGGATTAGTAAAACTGGCAGGGGCTGGGGTTACAACATAGGTCGGATTATTACTAGTGCTTACATTTACATTAGTGAAGTTGGGAAACGATCCAGAATAAACAAAAGCAGGTGTTGCGTAATCATTGAGAACGAAACTATTGACTAGAGCTGGCCCTTGCGGCATATCGGTTGTTAAATTACTTGGTCCGTAGGTTTCCCCAACCAAAGAGACATAGGGGAAAACTCTTTGAAATGGGGTAGGCGGGACGTAATTTGTTAAATCGGCGGGTGGCGAACCGGGATTTTGATAATTGAGTACCATACCATTACCCGCAAAAATCGACCAAGGGCCGAATTGAGGAAAGCGCGAATCTGGAAGTAGATTCACCAGAGAAAAACCATCATTATATGATGGTTGGGAAGCATAGGACATTGAACCCGAAAAATCGAGAATAATGGCAATATCCCGCGGACGATGGACTGCGGCAGCAGTGGCATTCACTTGAACCGAGGAAACGCCAAATAAACTCCCGAAAAAAGTCGACGAGCTGCTGCTCACCGAAATTTGCATGGCTCCCCAAGACTCGTTCGCTTGAGGGGGATTGACAAAATCGGCTTCAAAACGCTGATTCAAGGTGTTATATCGATAAACACCGGCATGAATGCCAGATACCTGCGTTGGACTGATAACCTGATTTAATACAGAATTCGCGGTTGCGGCTATCTGAGCTTGTTGCAAAGCGGTGGTAACGTTGTTATTTGGAGAACCATCTAAAGTTCTTGCTCCTGCCAATGCCCCAATATCTGCTGCGTTCTGGCATTGTTCGCGAGCCAAGATCAATACACCTATATCGATTGCTAGAGATAGCATACCGATCATAGCAACTAAAAAAAATGCGACAATAGGAACGACGGTCCCTGGTCGCTTTATTTTGACGGGGGAATAAAGCACAGTTGTCCTCGTTGAGTTCAATTTAAATAACCTCACCTGGGAATCGTTATTAAAGTAGCTTCTTAAAAAGCTCCATAAATAACTTCGTGGCAAGAATCATTTAAATTATTTGTATAATTGACTACAAGTTCTTTTCTAATGGAATTGCTTACTCAAGGGGGAGTAATATCGCAATCGCTTGGAAAAGGTTTGAATTCAATTCTTAAAAATATAGACCATAGCGAATTAATTTGCTTCGCTATTCATCATTACCGTGACTTGAAATGGCATATTTGTGGGTAAAAATAGTAACCCTGATGCAATTGGGGAATAGGTTCCTGAAATCCGAACTGCAATCGGTTGATTAAAAGTTGCAGAATTCCATGGAGCTTGAGCACCGCTATACATCAAAGGATTGATTACAGGAGTTGTTTGATCTAATCCTGTTGGATCAACGGTAAACGTATTCACGGAAAAATTGTTGATATTTTTCTGAAATCCCATGAGACCAGGACCAATGACGTTCTTATTCGGATCGACGCCACTAAGAACTAAAGTTTGTAATTGAGCTTCCGTCAATACCGTATTTGGATCGTTGGGCATATTTCCACCATTGGTTTTCACGGCGGCGTAGCGAACAGCATCACGAGCCGCATTATTCATCATATGCAGGACAAATATGAATCTCGCATATTCAAAAATACCAAACAGCATCGTAAAAAACATGACACAGACCATGGCAAACTCAACAATCGCCGCGCCACTTCGTTGGCGGAGCTTATTTTTGAGTTTTGTTGTCTTCATTGAAAGCTTCATAAAATTTTTACCTTTAATGGAGTTTACTAAATTATTATGCAAATGATCAATCGATATTTGAGTTACAAATATAAAATTATGGACTCCATCCGGGAAGGGTCGTAGAAACTGCAAAAGGGGCATCCACCAACATCTGCCATTGAACCTGTACGGTTAAATTCGTGGGGGCGAAAAGAGTTAAAGTTGTTAATCGAACATTATTATACGGAATGGTTAAAGTAATCTGGAATGGTTCATTTTTGTTTCCTTGCCATGGTTGGCGAGTCGTATCTCCACTTAAAAAAGTAAAGTTCATCTTCACATTGTTTAAATTGGTGATACCATTTCCAATTAGAAATTCAGACATCGTTCCATAGACATTGGGATAACCAGAATTGGTTGTTATCTGTGTATAAGCACCAAAAGTATTCACAATAAACGCCTGCGCGGCAAGTCTAGCCCCATTACGGGCAGCATTCATCATCACTTGTTGCACTTGAATGATTCGCCCTAACTCCCAAATGCCAAGCAGCATAAGTAATAGAAATGGGAATACAACGGCAAACTCCATTATAGCAATACCTTGCCGTAATTGGTTTTTTTGTGTTTGTACTTTCATAAACATTATACTTTAATCAATTGTGGGAAAATCTAATTTAGTCTCTCCCTCTAACACAGAAGTTAAGGAATAAATTGATTAATCCTAATGAACTATTTGCAATATAGAATGCGATTGTGCAAGGTGCAGAAAGAATTTCTAAAAGAGTTTAATTTTTTACATTCTTCCTTTTCCTTAAAATCTGTTTAATTGTGGCAGTAGAATTTTTGAGATTAAATTGAAAAATCGGTATAAAAGGAAGTTGTTCTTATTTGTATTAGATTGTTTTGGTTATGGGATGACTTTTTCCATAAATAGAATACAATGTAGGAATTAGATTTATCCAGGATCAGGAAATTGGAATGGAAGAACTTCAGCATGAGTGTGGGGTTGTTGCCCTATATCATTTACCATCGGAAAATGTTTCTCCTTTGGCACCGCAAAATCAACCCAACCAAGTTTCCCGATTGATTCCACGAATGCTCCTGGATCTACAGAATCGGGGTCAGCTATCGGCAGGATTTTCTTCATTTAATCCAGATCGAAAACAATTAATAGAAACGTACAAAGAAATTGGCACGGTGGCTGAGGCATTTAGGCTGAGTCATCCTGGAAAGAGCGAAACGATATTATCCGAACACACAGGCCATGCGGCAATCGGTCATGTTCGGTATGCAACCTGCGGTGATAATACCCGTAGTTATGCTCAACCTTTCGAGCGTAGACATGGATGTAAATGGAAGTGGTTTTCATTTGCTTTTAATGGTCAGCTCGCAAATTTTTCTGATTTACGTGCTAAATTATTATCCCAAAATGAATATCATTTGACAAGAGATAATGATACGGAAGTGATCATGCATTATCTAGCGCATGCGTTGCGCGGAGATGATAGACCCGATCTTGTTAGCGTTTTCAAGGAATTAAGCAGTTTATTCGATGGTGCTTATAATATTGTTTTTATGAATGCCATGGGAGACATGGTTGTTTTGCGTGATCCCTTGGGTATTCGCCCTTTGTGTTATGCTCTAGAGGGACCACTTTTTGGTGCAGCAAGTGAATCGGTTCCGTTATCGAATCTGGGTTTT
>JAKBAI010000309.1 GCA_021809185.1 Planctomycetota bacterium | reverse complement strand
TAGTTCGACCCCGCGAAGAGCAGCAGCGGTATCGGTAGTAACGAAAGGATTGCCCGTACCCCCCGCTAGAATCACTACGCGCCCTTTTTCTAGGTGGCGAATGGCTCGGCGGCGAATGAAATACTCCGCGACATTATCGAGACGTAAAGCGGTCATTACTCGGGTTTCACAATTGATACTTTCCAGAGTTTCTTGGAGGGCCAGACCGTTCATCATGGTTGCAAGCATACCCATATAGTGAGCGGTGGCCTCTTTGACTACGCTAGAACCAGCACTGAACTGGGCGCCGCGAATCATATTGCCCCCACCAACTACAATGGCGAGCTGAACCCCTCGTTCAACGATTCGCTTGATTTGTTCAGCAATTTTTAACGTTTCTGTAATAGAAATCCCCGTTTGGCCGCTATGACCGAAAGCTTCCCCGCTCATTTTCAGTAAAACTCGCTGGTAGCGCGGTTTCAGGTTTTCGGCGGTCAAATTGTCCAGAGTATTCATTGTTGGATTCACCGCATTGGTTACAGGTGTGTTTGAGGGCATACTCAACTCCCATGGCATCATTTTTAGATCTTTCGTTGTTGCGGATTCGTTTTAAGCTTTCTATCAACCAGTTTTCATGAAATACATAGCCCGAAAATCGGTTCGATTCATTTAAACGGGACAATAACCATTTTATCCGCCTTCACCAACTGTTATAGGTTCTGAGTTGTCTTTCGTGGAGGGGTAGCGATCTTAAACGAAGAAATGATCGGAATTTATCCTTGAAAATGAAGCGATTGTGGCAAAAGTTCCTCCGATTTTTAATCTCTTTTTGAAAAAACTCAAAGCGGAAATATCTGTTATTTTCTACTACTGATATTCCAATCCCGATTAAAATCGAAATACACCAAAGAAATACTCTAATTAAAATGAAAATTATCGTTCTAATTCAGGAAATCTGGGAGTTATCTCGCTTCTCTAATACAATACGATCTAGAAGGGGACGAGATAGTCCATAGTATGGTAATCTTTTAGGGGGTAAAGGTTTCATGATCGAAGTAGTCGAATATCGGGGGTGGAAAAACAATCTTTCCATCCGCAATGCAAATTTTGAGATAATTGTTACGTTAGATGTTGGGCCGAGAGTCATTGCTTATCGGGCGTTGAATGGCTTTAATGTCATGAAAAATTACGATGAACAGATGGGGAAAACCGGGGAAGAAGAATGGCAAATTCGAGGGGGATTGCGATTTTGGTTGTCGCCAGAAGATACAACTCGAACTTATTATGCCGACAATGCCCCCGTTCGCTACGAAAAACTTGGGGATTACGGTGCCCGTTTTATTCCTCCTCCGGAAAAAGAATATGGTATCCAGAAGGTTTTGGAAATTCAGCTCCATGAATCAAAAAGTTTTGCAAATATCTCTCTCAAGGTTACGAATATTGGTAGTAAATCGACATTGCTTGCCCCCTGGGCGCCAACGGTAATGGCACCCGGGGGAGTGGAGGTAATTCCCTTACCCGCAAAATATCCCCATCCTGGACATCCAAAAAATGCAAAATCTGCAGCAGATTTTGCACCAAATCAGGATCTGATTTTGTGGCCGTATTTTGATTTTCGCGATTCGCGCTGGTATTTTGGTAGCAAATATATTATGCTCCATCAAAATCCTCAAAAAGGGCCGACTAAAATCGGTCTCGCTCACCGGCTAGGTTGGGTCGCTTACTGGAATCAGGGGACTGTATTCGTTAAACATATCCCTTATACCGAAGGGGCGGTCTATCCCGATTCAGGTACCAACTATCAGACCTTTTCCAACGAAGATATGTTGGAAATGGAAACCGTTGGTGTTTTGACATCCCTTGCTCCCAATACCACTGCAGAACTACAAGAGAGCTGGGAACTCTTTCTCCAAGTTCCAGAATTCCGTACCGAATCCGAAATCGATCGCCTTTTACTTCCATTACTGAATAGCTAGGTAAAAATCGGTAAGAGACTTTATAATAATAAGTAAATATGCACCGATTTGATAAAATGAGATAAATTTAACGGTGTTATACGGGTCCAGCTCTGAGACTAATCTCAGAGCTTACCGAGACTAAAAACAAGATTTTTTCACCAAAAAGATCTTAGAAAACCCGCCGAGAAAACCTTCAATCGATCTTTTTCTGGGTGACTTGATCCATCAAAAGGAATTAGCTCTAGAGATCACCGAGAGAAAAACTTAAAAAAGGTTATCCATTTGAAGATATCGAATCTCGAGGATTGATAATCGAAGATTAGCCAAAGAGAAAATTCACAATCAGAGTAGACAAGGCCTCATTTTGTATTTCTTTGAGATTTTAGTGTATTTCCGTAAGTAAATTATAAAACGTCCTCTATGCTCGCGAGTATTCTCTTATCTGCGATCAATATCTGTGAAATTCCGTGTATATCCGTGGCAAAAATTTATCAGCGATGACCATGCTTGCGAGTATTCTCTTATCTGCGATCAATATCTGTGAAATTCCGTGTATATCCGTGGCAAAAATTTATCAGCGATGACCATGCTTGCGAGTATTTCCTTATCATCTGTGCCAATCTCTATTAATGGATAAGAGATAATTCCTATGTTTTTAATCATTTTTACAGTAGTCCCCATCGTTTTCTCGATAGCCATTCACAGGTAAATAATAATAGAATGATCAAGAATACGATCGGGTGATTCCAAAGTAATATAGGGGGGGCGGGCTGATCGAGTGGAACGCGATTCCCTTCCGGAATTTCGTAGGGCAGATTATCGATTTGCGTAATCGAGTAATATTTCCCGTGAGATTCCTTTGCCGCAAACTGCATCTCTGTTTCGTTAATCTGGATACGATCTAGTTCGCCAGGGGGGGGAAGAACCCGACCTTCTACTGCCGGTTTACTGCCAGAAACAGTTGGGGAGGTCAAAAGGAAACGATATTCCCCTGGCGGAGTTCGAGAAAGAATCCCTTCGTAAATGCCGCGGCTCCCTTCGCGCAAAGATAATTCCATGGTTTGCGATTCGGTTTCGTTGTTATTAGCTGATGGATTTTCTTTGTTTTTCTCCTCTTCTGTAGTCTCCGTTTTTTCTTTATTCGCGCCGGTGAATGAATTATTGCCTAACGGTTTTCGTTCGACAAGTACACGGATAGGAACATCCTTTTTAAGAGGGGGTGCATCATCAGGCATTCGAACGGTTACTTTGATCGGTTCATCTTGGCGATAGGAGGTCTGGCGATCGAGATGGATATCGATTCGCGCGATTCGATTGCGTGCCAGAGTTCGTATCGTTTGATGCCAGAATTGATTGAAATATCGTTCATTGTCGCGAAATCGCCAGCGCCAAGTTTCATCAAACCCAAAAAAGATGACTCGCCCCGCTCCGACAAATTGTTGCAATACCAATGGATAATGTTCCGATTCATTGACCGATTTGGTATCACTCAGATTCCCGATGGGTGTACCATCCACCGAAATTTCCGGGTGATAAGCGAGAACCTCTGCCGCGGTTTTCTTACGATAGCCAGCGGCATACCAGAACATACCCGCAAAACGATTCCACAATTCCTGGTTGGCGCTTTCTTCCCGAACGAGTTGGAATATGGGATGATTTCTGCCCATTGCGGAAAAAGACAAGCGGTACGGCTGTCTTAAAGATTCCTGGACGATACGCAATCCGACATTGATGGGACGTTCTTGTTCTCTTACAATGGGTAACAATTCTAGCAATGCCCCATCTAGATTTTCGTCGAGGGATTCAGGCAAATAGTGTTGCCCAGCGATGAATAATAACCCGCCCCCCTTTTGTTTGACAAAATCGCCGAGATTCTGTAACGTTTCCTGTCTTTTATTTAATTGGTTGAGATCGACATCTCCCCAGATGATCACATCATATTTTTGCAATTGATCGGTCGTCGGAAATTCTGCTAATGCGGAACGGTCTTCTTTGTAAAATTGTTGATCGGCACTTTGCAAGACCACATGCAAATCGATAAGTTGTTGCCCTTTTTTACTGCTCTTTTCCCGTTCGAATAACGATTTTATATACCGATATTCGTAGCGGGGATTTCCTTCGACATAGAGGATCTTTAAGCGCCGTTCTTCATTGACTTGGATGGTCCGTTCTAATTTATTGTTGGCAATTTCCCGTTCATCGGGGAGAATCGGGGTTTTGATGATAAAAGTTCGTTCGCCCGATTTATTTGGTCGATACGATAGTTTTACTTTCATCGGCTTGCCATTTGGATCTACCTGAACCTGTTTACGATCTCTCTCGATCGACTTGCCGTTTTCCACTTCATAGAGAATGATCGGAACTGAGGAGGGTAAACGAGTTCCCATCGCTTTCAGATCGGCTTCAAAGACCAATCGATCATTCACTTGGATAACATCCTCGACACGTAAATCAGATAAACTCAAATCGACTGGTTCTATGGAATTCCCGACTCCGACAAAATAGAGAGGGATACCCATTCTTGCTGACTGGCGCGCTGCTTGAGTTAAGGATTCCCCTTGAGTGGTTACTCCATCAGTAAAGATGATGATTCCCTGGAGTGATCCCCCTCGGAATCGCCGTAAAAGATCATGAATGGCATCCCCCAATCGGGTCGAATTGCCCGCAGGAACAAGATCGTGGATCTTACTTGTAAGAGTCTCTTCGCTACTACTATCTTGAAATTCTCCCAGAGAGGTGAGCTGACTCGAAAAGTGATACAGATGAACTCTGCTATGTTTTTCCCGCAAAAAATATTGTAGCCAATCTTGTTTGGCCGAGGCGAGAGCACCTTTCACTAAATTCAGCCGATTAGGGGAATCTAACCATTTTCTTTGATCGATTTTGTATTGCTGTTCCTTTTTCAAATTGTCCAATTTTTTCTGATCGCTTGCAGATAGTGCCGAATTTGTCTGAGAAAGGGACTGGATCTGTTGCTGCAATTGGGAAATTTCGCTATCCATGGTATTGATAGCATTTTTGCACAATT
>JAKBAI010000064.1 GCA_021809185.1 Planctomycetota bacterium | reverse complement strand
TCGTTCCTCTTTCCCGGACCGAAACAGCGTCTCCAATGGTGGGAGTCGATGCGGTTCGCATGAAATCTCCGCTTTATGAAACACGATCTCTATTGTCGATTGAACTAGATGAAAATACCACCCCATTTAATTATAAAGAAGATCAATTAATTCCTCTCAATCGACCGAAAGTGCCTATCGATAGCCGACCTGATGTTTCTTTACCAGATTTGCCGAAATCTGGTACGACTTTCTTGAGCCGTTGGGTGATTCGACTTTCTCTCGCAGCGATTATTGTTCTTGTGGCGTATATATTCATTAATTCTGGAAATAATTGATTTTTTCCAATCACCAATAAGCTGGCCAGAAATCTCTGGTTGGCTTTTTTGTCATACCCAATCTGCCACGAGGTCGGGTCGGAGATCTTAGAAATAGAGCTTTAATAACTAGACAATTTCAGGATCTAGTTTAATCTTCAAGATTTAGATAAGAATCGAATTCCACAATAGAAAAAGGGTGCAAGTTAACTTGCACCCTTTTTAGTTAGAAAAAAAATATTACAAGATAGTTTTTTACATATCTGTTGCGATTCAAGGGAGTTGAATCGCTCCCTGAGCTGCTTTGTCGCGAAGCTGTTTCATACCTCGGACATTAATTTGACGAACACGTTCTTTCGTGATGCCGAAATGCAAGCCAATTTGCTCCAGAGTCATTTCCTGACAACCATCGAGACCGTTTCTCATACGAATGACTTCGCGGGTCCGCGGGTCGAGATCTTTGAGCAATTCAGAAACAAATTGTTTGGTCATTTCATTTTGAGTTAAATTCTCTGCTTCATCGAGATGAGAATCTAAACGCATGTTGAGCAACTCATCGGTTCCTGTAAGAAATCTTTCTCGATAAGTTTTCTCTTCAGGCACGCTACGGGCGTAATTTTTAATAATGGCCCAGCTCGCGTAGGTTGAGAATTTATTGCCGAGACTGAAGTTGAACTTTTCAATCGCTCTCATAAGAGAGACATTTCCATCCGAGATTAAATCGCCGAGCTGTTCCGTCGCCGAATGGAGTTTAGCGTGTTTGACAACAAGTCGCATGTTGCAATTGATTAAACGATCACGAACCTCTTTTATTTGTCGGCGGTAATCTTCCATTTTGCGGAGATCAACCAACCGAGCCGCGGTGACATCCACTTTTTGCTGGAATTGTTTCAATTTATATTTTAAGAAGTTCATTTTACGAAACAGATGAGCTTCCTGTTCCCTCGATAGCAACGGCCATTCGTAGAGAGCCGCAAGATCTGGCGAGACATCTTTGGGGGCACGCATTTTGTGTTTTTCTTCCCAGAATTCGGCTTCGTCAGGCATGGGGGCCATGATCGATTTTTCCTGAGTAGGATCATCGAAAGAGTCGTGATGAATGTAGTCGAGCGGTTGATCGAGTAATTCTTTCAAACGAACTTCGGTGAGACTTCGAAAAACGGAGTTTCGAGATTTACCATATTTACGAGCAAGGAGTTCCACGGGAGTCCCCTTTAAATAATCAAAGTAAATTTGTTCTTTACAGTCCGGTTCCAATGTGTCGCGTTGACTACGGAACAGAGCTATCTGAGGGTTTGCACGATCATGATTTTTGATCGTGTATCGCACCGCTTCGACCGAGCGACCCAATCGCTGGGCGAGAACGCGGCTAACTTCCATGAGGCTACCCCCTGTTTGAACAAGGTTTTTAGCAATACGAAGTATTTCTTCCTTTTCCTTCTCCGTAAGGTGAGAGAAGCGGGAACTTCGTTCAACCCGATCCTTTTGCCGATGGAAAAACTGATCGATCATACTTTGGTTGTAAGCTAAATGACGCCTACCTCCTTTAATGATCCTTCGAGGAATTAAGCCTCGTATTTTCCATCTGCTAATAGTTTTCGTTGAAACTTTGAATTTCTTGCTAATTTCTTCTAAAGTTAGCATCGGTTCCAACGCCTGCTCCAGCGGTAAGGCTGGAAGAGATTCTTCTAATTCTTGAATAAACAACAACAGATCGTTTTGTAGATCTTCTGTTTTGATCATCAATTGATCATGCCCATCGGATCGATGACCGGTTATCCGATAAATGATGTAGGGATAAGGATATATTTTGTTACCAACCAACTCGAAAAATAACTTCTGAGCATTGCCGAGCTGTTCTAATTTCTTTACTTCTGGCGTAAACCTCAATTGTTGCCTGGCAAAATTTTCTAATTCCGAAATTTTGTAAGCACTAGGGAAAGACCTCTTTTTCGAAGCATTGTTTTTAATGCCTCTCGATTTCATTTTCTCTTTCTTACTTCTCGAATTCGAAAGATTCGCTTGGCGGAAACTCAAATCTATATCTGCAAGTAAAGCATAATCATCAAATTCTGACAGTTCATCCAGTTCTCCAGGTTCACTCGATGTAGATAGAATTTCACAAGGGTGGCCTGGCTCCAGAGTTGGTGGCTCTGAAACGGTTCCTAAACCTATTTCTAAGTTAGACTTCAACACATTTGAAGTATCAGAATCGATTCCATTTTGTGGCTGAATCCCACTTACTTGATCATTCCATAAACCAAGCCGATTTTCAATCGCGGTTGTCATCTGTTAGTCTCTAGAAGGTTCGATTCAATTAAACCGGTATTGACTTAATCTTTGATTTGATTAATCCTTTTGGTTTAATCTTTTACCTGCTCTTAATCAAAAGACACCTGAGAATCTCTTAATGTTCAGATCTCTTCGTGACTGTATAAAATAGAAAACTCAATTATTTCGAGATTGTTTAATTCAATCTTAGCTCAAAATTGGGATATATTGAGATCTTCAAAGTTATTCTGTTGAAGAAATTTATCCTTTTAATGCAACTTTTTCCCAATATAAAGTCAAAACTTTCATCTGACCATATATAATCGTGATTTTGATATATTTGCGATTTTGACTTTCACTCCTCGTTCACTCCTAGTACTGGTGTAAACTTGGTGCAAACTCGCAAATATTTCCAGTTCATCCCAATTCAAATTAAATTCCTATGCTGATTCAATCGGACTATTTTTAGATCAATCCATTCGACTTTAGTTTCAAATTCTTCTTGATGAAGAATTTCAGTATGTGACAAGCTAAATTAAATTGATTTTGCCAATCAATTCTGTTTGGTTGTATTGTCTATAATACTATTAACTTTTAGAAGGTTTATTTTTATTTTCTTAATTTACTACCACACAAAAAATTAATGCAAATAGTAAGCCAACTTGCATTTAAAATAGGTTTAAGACTCGATTATTGAAAGCAAATATATACTTAAGTTGTTATCAATTAATAATTTGCGATTATAAATATTTTATATTATTTTTTACTTTTACATTTTGACGATTATCAGAGCAATCCCAATTTTTACAATCAAAATATCTTGATGTATGATTTTGCGCTGTCTGAGGGCATTGAATTAGGAAAAAAGGAAAATCGATAGGTCTTTTTTTCAAAAGGGGGAGGCAAACAGAACAATTATTGTTTGATCATTCGCTTTGGTAATCTACGAACGGAAACTGGCTCTTGTTGTAATTCCCCCAAGTTCGGTAAACCTTAAAATCGAAACAGATTCGTTGAAAATTATTACAATCTTTCATTTTCCTCTCAATTTTCTACAAATCGTGTTTTTATAATAGGTGTAATAATTAGTTGTTTAAGAGGAGTGGGATATGGTTCGAGCCTTAATCTGTTCAATTTTATTTTTAATCAGCCCTTCTTTTCTATTAAGCATTGAAGATCCTGTCAAACTTTCGGAAGACTTATTGCCGGGACTTATTCAACAAATCGAAACGAAGTCGACTTTGGAAGGAACTCTCCAGGTACCTGTTGGTGAAGGAGAAGCCCCCAAAATAATACCGATGAAAGGGAATAGTCGAATTCGCTATAAGGAAATATTGTTACAAGCCGATCCAAACTCAGTGGATTTCAAGTCTTTACGAACGTATCAAGAGATGATTTTTGAACGGAAAAATGGGGATCGTGACTTATCCATGGTGTTGCGTCCAGAAGTTCGGGGCGTGATATTCATGAAAAAGAACCAGGCAAAAAACGCTTTCAGCCCCAATGGATCGCTCACTTGGGATGAATTGGATGGGTTACGAACCGATCAATGTTTTGCGGCTTTACAAGGGATATTTCCTTCGAATCCTGTTCTTCCTGGGGACCGGTGGCGGATGACGCTCCCCGCCGTGCAAGAACTGACCGATCTTGAAGTTAGTGCGGGCAAAGTGGAGTGTATCTTCGAAGAGGTCATCGAACTGGCAGGCAGAAAAGTAGCACATGTTCGCTTGGAAGGGAAATTGAAAGGGGTGAATGAAGATGGTCCTGTGGAACAGAATTTAACGGGTAAATGGTATTTTGATTTAGAGGATCGCTATTTATCCTATCTTTCTATCCATGGGCAACAGAGTTTCTTGAATAAAGACGGTAAGACCGTTGGTAAGATAACTGGTCAATTTGTTTTGAGTCGACGAATTCTTTCTAAAGATAATGAGCTGACACTGCTCAGTAAAAAATTAAAAACCGAACCCGATGAGAGTAATACCCGATTGCTTTATATCAATCCCGATCTCCATATTCGCTTTATCTATCCTCGCAATTGGCATGTAAGTAGAGTGCAGGGTCGACAGATTACCCTCGATGAGAAAAACGGTGCAGGGCTATTGATAACGGTTGATCCCCCCGAACAACTTCCTAAGGTTGCTGAATTTCAAAAGGAAACTAGCCAATCTCTGCTAGATCGAAAAGCGACCATTCAGCGCACCGATTCCCCAACTCAGTTGCGAACGGCTCTGAGTTCAATCGACAAATTCTCTTATCTGGTGAATATGAACCAGGAAACCGTTCTAATGAGTTATGCGATTGTTCGAACTAAAAACGGTGGAGGGATTTTTGCAGCTCGTATTCCTGGTCGAGAAAATGGACTTCTTCAGAAACAGCTCAGTCAAATGGCGGAAACGTTTGTCATGGAGCAAGAATTGCAGATAAGTAAATAAATTTTTTCACTTGTTTATATGTATAATCTCATCGCCCATGGATTCATTCCCCGAATCGAATAAACTATATTTTATCCTACAGATTATTTACACTTTTTGACGACGACTTTTTTAAAATCCTCTCTTAAAGACTTGATGCTCTTCGCATTCATTATTTTTGCTGCTAATCAAAATCGGCTGATTCGAGGATGAGTAAACAGAAAACTCTGCCTCTTTAGAGAGAAAACTCTGCCTCTTTAGAGAATTGTAAAAATCATTTGAATAAGAAAAAAATTGATTTCCGATGCGGGATGGGGATAAATTGATCGTTTGAGGGGCGATCTTTCTTCCATTGTCTTGAGTTAGCTTTCACCTGAAGAACTTGAAATATTTCTTGAGGAAAAATACAAATTGTAAATAGAAGGGTAAAGTAATTCAAAAAAGGAAGAATATAGCGATTTTTCGGTGAAAACCATTCGTACGGAATTTAATCGTTTGAAGTTCTTGATATACCGAATGTAAAATTAAGATAGGCGATCGAAATTTACTCTATGATAGGGATGTGAAATAAGAGTATTTCTGAGAAGGGGGATTAACCGATTAAAAAGAGGATTGCCTTCCAGAACAGAGCAGAATCTCTCTGGAAATTTCATCGAAAATAGAAACACGGAATTTTTGGAATAAATACATGCCAAAGAGCGATTCCAAACTATCGATCTTACTTGCAAGTCCCGAAGTGGTGGGGTTTGCAAAAACGGGGGGTCTAGCGGAAGTCTGTGGGTACCTGCCTGCAGCACTATCCCGATTAGGGCATCAGATTGCGGTGATCATGCCGCTTTACCGAATCGTGCGCCAGCTCGGCTATCCGATGACGCCGATCTATCCACCGTTGTCGATCCCCATGCGCGGTCAAACTATTTCTGTCCGTTTGTGGAAAGCGCAGCTACCCAATTCGGAAGCGTCGATCTATTTCGTCGAGCATCCTGACTTATTTGAGAGAGACGATCCAACTAAGGGGCGAGGGATATATCAGTTTGTGCAACCGGATGGGAAGAAAATCGATTATCCCGATAATTGTGGTCGATACAGTTTATTTTGCCGGGCAGTAATGGAAGCAATTCCACTGCTAGGAATGAATGTCGATATTCTCCATGCGAATGATTGGCAAACCGGTTTGCTTCCAGTTTATCTGCAAGAATTGTACCAGCATCGACCAGGGTTTCGCCAGATTCGCTGTTTATTAACCATCCACAATCTCGCTTATCAAGGGGTTTTTAAGTCGTGGGAATATCCGGTCACTGGGTTATCGTGGAAATTATTTAATCATCAACAGCTCGAATTTTATGGTCATTTGAATTTTTTGAAGGCAGGTTTAGTGTTTGCCGATTGGATCAATACGGTTAGCCCAACCTATAGCAAAGAGATACAAACTCCAGAATTTGGCTGTGGATTAGAAGGGGTTCTCTCGGAACGGACGCACCGATTGAGCGGGATTGTCAATGGGGTCGATTACCATGTTTGGAATTCGCAATCCGATATGAATTTACCGGAACGGTATGATCGAGAGACATTTGGCCACGGGAAAGCGATTTGTAAGGCAAAATTACAGGAAGAGTTTCAGTTGCCGGTAGATAGTAGTAAACCGATTCTAGGAATGATTGCTCGTTTGGTGGAACAAAAAGGGATTTCCCTAGTATTGAAAGGGGCAGAATCGATTTTTTCGCGTGGCGTTCAGATTATTATCCTAGGCGAAGGGGATGCAGAATATCACAAACAACTGAAAAAACTCAAGGAGCGCTACCCCCATCAACTCGGGTTGTATCTGGGCTTTGATGAAGGACTGGCTCATCGGGTTGAAGCAGGTTCAGATCTCTATCTCATGCCCAGTTCGTTTGAGCCTTCGGGCCTCAATCAGTTATATTCGTTGCGTTATGGTACTCCACCTATCGTCCGCGCTACCGGAGGATTAGCAGATACGATTGTCGATACCACTCCAGAAACGATTCACACCGATAGGGCTACCGGATTTCATTTCAAAGAGTATACAACCGAGGCTTTCTTGTCGGGAGTTCATCGTGCTCTCGATTTTTATTGGACAGAACACGACAGGTTTAGACAGATTATCCGTTGTGGTATGCGCCAGGATTGGTCTTGGGATCGTTCGGCTAAGGAATACGAATCGCTGTTTTATCAAATGGTCCAGGAACGGAATAAAGTGATGAAGATGGGTGGGAAATCTTCTTGATTTTGGTGAGATATTTTGCTCAAGAAATTGCCCATTTAGTTGTTTAAGCAATTGCCCAAAAGAATTGCCCAAAAGAATTAATCATCCGATTTATTCTTCGATCCAGCGTTTGAGGCGATTAATAAGCAATAGCAATATGCTCGTAACAAATAGGACCACCATGCCGATGGCAGTGGCTTCGGCGTAGTGATAAGATTCTAATCGAGATACAATTAAGACCGTGGCGATTTCGGTATGAAACGGTCGATTGCCCGCAATAAAAATAATGGCACCGTATTCTCCTAAAGCGCGGGCGAAAGCTAGCACAAAACCGGTGATCATCGCTGGATAGAGACTCGGTAAAATAACCCGGGCGAAGGTCTGCCAGCGGCTTGATCCTAAACTCGATGCTGCCTCTTCCATATCGCTATCGAGACTTTCGAGAACTGGTTGAATCGTCCGCACCACAAATGGAAAGCCGATAAAAATCAATACTAAGATAATCCCAATTTCACTATAAACCACATCGATACCCAGCGCATGGAGTGGTCGACCAAACCAACCATGACGATAATAGAGATGAGTATATACCAACCCAGCAACCGCCGTAGGAAGCGCAAAAGGCAGATCGATGATGGAATCGAAAAATCGTTTAGCTGGGAAGGAATAGCGTACCAATACCCAGGCTAAGAGAAAGCCGATCCCCACACTAATAATCGCACTAATAGCCGCAACTCGGAAGGTTAAACAATACGCAGCAATCGCTCTTTTGCTTAAAACAATTTGCCAGAATGATTCCCACGAGAGAGATAACGTAGTTATCACACAAGCAGCTAGTGGGATGACGACTAGAATGGTCAGATAAGTTATAGTAAATCCCAAACTGGTGCGAAACCCTGGTAATACTCGCTGGTTCATTATTTATGAGTTATTCTCATCCTTTGTATAGTCAAGATCGCTCTGAGATCGATTGCACGAAATCAAGGATTAAGAATCTGATCTGGATTGATCTTATTTTTAGTTTCAATTCTTTAGATTCTCAGCCCTGATGAATTTAATCTTGCACTCTGGTTTCAAAGATCTTCTGGTTTCAAAGCTACTTGAAGACCAAATCGCTTTGAACTTATGATTTAGATTAAGGATTAGTTATGTTATTCTTTCGGGCAAACATTCCATTATCCTATTTCAAGACCCTTGGATCATGATATAAACTCTCTGGGAAGATTTCGACCACGAATTTCGACCTTAGATAAAGATTGGTTTCGAGGATAAGATCAGGAAAATAGCTCCATTACATAGTGCTCATTAAATTGAATGGAATTGAATTATTCGAAATAATATCTAAAATCTTTAATAGATTTAAACTCTAATGACTTTGATGAAATCGATAGATCGGGATGATCTAGGCTAATTTTTATAGCTTTTGCCAAAATCTCTAAGCAAGTTCGCAAAAAGTAAGGAGTTTCGTAAAGATGACTCGAATCGTTATCAGCTCTGTTTTATGCGGAATTATAATCACCCTCTCTCTTTGGATGGCACAGGAAACACCCTCCGCAGCAAAGAATTCTTCTGGTCAATGGTTTAAAAAAGCGTATCCAGAAAAAAAAACGATTGCAATTTTGTTGGAAATGGGAATTCAAGATGCAAAGTTAACCGACTATTCAGGAAAAGCGATAATCCAAGGGGCTAAAGTTGTCCATCGTGAGGGTTATCGATTCATCAAAAATCCCTTGAAAAAGAAAAGTTTTCCTGATGAATTGATCGAACCAGATCGTTGGCGTGCGAGTTCCCATCGAGCGTTCAAGATGCCCCCCTCTAGCCCCGCTTTGAATAAACTAGAAAAAATCGCTACGGTCGGGATCGTTTTTCATCTTCAGGATGTCCAAGCAAATGCTTCTATAGAAGTTCAATTCGATTCTCATGAACCAAAATCTGAAAAGCTGGATATTGCCCCAATTTTGCAAGGGAAAACGATTACCCTAGCGAACGGCGATGCGAGACTTCAGCTGATTAGCACTGCAACTCCTGTAGAGACGAATCGCGCGACCGAGAACGATTACCCTGCTGCTGCATATGCCCCCGATGGGAGCTTGTGGGTAGCCTATATTTCTTACGCGATTCAAGATGAAAATCGCCGACAATCGCAACAGATGTTGAAAGAACAGCCCACAGATTTTCGCCGATTTTATCAGCCGGGGTTTTATGATCAGTTGAAGATTCGGCGCTATGCTCAAGGAAAATGGAGCGAAGCGGTTGCGGTAACCGATGCGAATCAAGATCTGTGCCGTTGTGCGATTGCTGTTGGTAATAATGGAGCGGTGCAGGTGGTCTATTCTACTCATCGTGGCGATCGATATATTGTCGCCCACAGGGAATTAATTTGGGATAATTCTGTGGGGGAAGATACAAAGGAGGAAAATTCAAAGAATATAGGAAAGATTAAGATAGGGGAAGAGCGGTTAAGTAAAGAGTCGAGTTTTCGAGAATTGACTCCGCAAATCGTGTGGAATCAAGATAATCAGTTTTACATCGCTTCGCGAATTATGGATGATCGAGATCATCTGTTTCAGCTCGGGATCAGGCAAGCTAAGTTTGGTAGCCCTGAAAATAAAAAGGATAAAGAATTATCGCAAGTAGCCGTTAAAGGGATCCCGTCAACATTCGGCCAAGGGCATATCTGGTCAACTGCTATCTGTACCGACAATAAAAATCGAACCTGGGTGGCATTCGATAATTATCGCGAAGGGGATTACGATATCTGTTTATGGGATAGCGAGAGCGATACCGTTCAGATGGTTGCCGGGAGTTCGCGTAAAGAAGCAAGGCCATCGATTGCCTGCGATCATCAAGGGCGAATCTGGATTGCTTACGAAGAGGGGCCAGAACTATGGGGGAAAGATTATGGTGCTCTGGATGGGAATGATGGTCAGCCTTTGTATAGTCGACATTCGGTAAAAGTGGTCTGTTTGATTCCCAATCCGAACCGCAAAAAAGGGGTTGCCAACGATCAATGGATGGAACCGGTCGCAAGTCTTCCTAATTCGAATTCGAGAGCACCGAATGCTTTGGAGGAGGGGGGAGCTTGGCCAAAATTCGAACATTCGAATCGCTATTCCTATCCTCAAATTGGAGTCGATGGGGAAGGGAATATTTGGCTGATCAGCAGAGAGAAGTTCGGCTCCCGATATTCCACGACCCCTGGATCGTATTGGTTATCGTTTGCTCAGCGCTTGGAAGGTAAAAACTGGAGCGGGCCGATCGAATTGAATCATTCCGATGGTCTATTGGATCATCGCCCGGTAATCCTGCCCGATATAAACGGGGGGATTCGAGTGTTGCATAATAGTGATGGGCGCTATAATACCCCAGAAAATATCCATAATCAGATCTGGCAGAGTGTGATCAATCTAGCCGCACCTGGGGTAGCGCCGGAGCTAAAGCCTATGGGGATGCGGAATAAAGATGCGAAATTATTACAGCGAGCAGAAAAAGAGTGGCAATCGAGTAATGCCATTCGGGATTACCGCTTGCAACATGAAGGGAAAACGTATCAACTTTTGCGCGGTGATTTTCATCGCCATAGCGAAATAAGTTGGGATGGTGGTTCCGATGGGTCTCTGGAAGATATGTTCCGTTATGCCATGGATGCCTCTCGGATGGACTGGTTGGGAAATGGGGATCACGACAACGGTGCAGGCCGAGAATATGCTTGGTGGTTGGTCCAAAAAATGACAGATAGTACTTCGGCTCCAGGAGGTTTCCAGGGAATCTATTGTTATGAACGCAGTAATTCTTATCCTCATGGTCACCGCAATTGCCTTTTTGTCAAACGGGGGGTATTGCCTCTGCCCCGTCTGGCACAGTCCGATCCGAAACAGCGTGTTGCTGGCATTCATGCCGATGATACGAAGATGCTCTACCGTTATTTGAAAGAAACAGGGGGAATCTGTGCCTCGCATACTTCGGCCACGGGGATGGGGACCGATTGGCGCGATAATGATCCTGATGTTGAACCATTGGTGGAGATCTATCAAGGGGATCGAATGAGTTATGAAATGCAGGGAGCTCCCCGCACCGGAAACGCTCCCAAATCGGGGAAATTGCCTGTTAATATTGCGGGGTGGTACCCCGCAGGGTATGTAGATCTCGCTTTAGGTCAAAAAGGGTATAAGCTCGGGTTCGAAGCATCCAGCGACCATTGGTCGACCCATATTAGTTTTGGTGTAGTCCTCAGTGAAAGCAAGGATCGAGCAGCTATTATCCAGGCGATGAAAAAACGGCATACCTATGCCGCAACCGATGATATTATTTGTGATGTTCGCTGCGGAAAGGCGATCATGGGGGATATTCTTGAAACCGCTCAAGCACCGCAGTTCCAACTAAAAATCATCGGGACAAGTACAATTAAAGATATTACCGTATTACGAGATAGCAAACCGGTAGCCACTATCCCCGTTGATGCTAAATCGTATGAGGGGAATTGGAGCGAAAAGATCCTTCAGGATGGGGAGCATTACTACTATTTTCGCGTCATGCAAAAGGATGACGAATTGGCCTGGACCTCCCCTATCTGGATCAAGAAGAAGAATTAATTGTTTTGCTGCGATGGCGACTTGAGACTAAATGGTTATTTTCAAAGATGGATAAAGTAAGTTTTTATTCGATGAATGATCAATTATACTCTTGTTGCGTGAGTTATCTATATAATTGGATAAGATTAGGATAGTAAATATACTTATCTAATCGAAAGAATAGATTTTTATAAAAGGTTCTCCGAAGACAATGTCTGAAATGAAAACAAATTCCGTTGGCTGGATCAAGTATATCATTCCCATACCAATTGTCATGATGTTAGTGATCATCGTTTCGTTGCGTAACAATAACCACTCGGAAAAGCCGGTGGATTGGCCGCACATTACCTCGGAGCCACCCCCTGCTCCAGAACAGCAGGGGATGGTCTGGATCCCTTCAGGAACTTTTTGGATGGGGACAGATGAGAGTCCCTATGACCGAAGAGATCAACGTCCAAAACATCTGGTCTCGATTAGCGGGTTTTGGATGGATGAAACAGAGGTGACGAATGCCGAATTCGCCAAATTTGTTGACGCAACAGGGTATAAAACGATAGCGGAGAAGGAACCAGATCCCAACGATTACCCGCAAGCGGATTTACAAGGGAAAAAGCTTATTCCCTTTTCGGTTATCTTCGTACCGCTCAAAGAATCGATCAATCTCTTTCAAGATTGGCCGATGGGGCATCCGCCGTGGTGGCAACCTGGGGAGTATGCCGATTGGCGGCACCCGGAGGGGAAGGGGAGTGATATTCATGGGCGCGAAAACCATCCGGTGGTTCATGTCGCTTGGGAGGATGCCGTTGCTTATGCAAAATGGGCAGGTAAACGATTACCCACCGAAGCGGAATGGGAATATGCTGCTCGGGGTGGACTTGACCAAGCCGAGTATGTTTGGGGAAATCAAAAGCAAGGGGAGAATGGAATCTGGCGAGCGAACACCTATCAGGGGGAATTTCCTGTGAACAATACCAGCGAAGATGGGTTCGTGGGTACTGCTCCGGTAAAATCTTACCCGCCGAACGGTTTTCAACTATACGATATGGCAGGAAATGTTTGGGAGTGGTGCCAAGATCTATATGCTCCCGATTATTATGAACATAGCCCTCGTAATAATCCCCAAGGCCCTGAAAGCGAATTTCGAGAACGTGGCGAAAAATTAGGAAGTCGAGTTCGACGAGGCGGCTCTTACCTCTGTTCTGATGACTACTGCCGGAGATATCTCCCTTCGGCACGCGATAAAAGCCCACCGAACACTGGAAGTAGTCATACAGGGTTCCGCTGTGTTAAAGATCGATAACCGGTTACGAGACTAACATCATCTACTTCTCGGTCTACAGTTACGGACGATCATAAGAGAATCAGTTTTTCATTCAATAACCACGAGCAAAGCCATCGAGACGAGAATCGGCAATACCATGATATAAGTTGGTTTTCGGGTCGATCCAGATACTATGGGCATCTCCTTGATGATCTTTATAAAAATGAATCTGGTGCCCTTTTTGTTTTAAACCATTGATTATCTTTTCTGAAAACTTTCCAGGTTCCATGCTGATTTGATCCGGAAACCACTGGTGATGAAATCGGGGACTCCGGATCGATTGCTCGATGGATTGCTGAAAATCAAGCCAAGAAATGAGGATACACAACACGGTATTTGGGATAGTTCGTCCACCAGGAGAGCCGGTGATCAGAATCGTTTTACCCTCTTTACGAACAATTGTCGGTGTTTGAGAGCTAAGCATCCGTTTACTCCCCTGGATCTGGTTGGGGGTTGTTCCTATTTTGCCATGAATCGTGGTTTTACCAGGAGTCCAGTTGAAATCTCCCATTTCGTTGTTTAATAAATACCCTGCACCGGGAACAACAATCCGGGAACCAAAACTTTCTTCCAAAGTATAAGTATTCGAAACCGCTAAACCGCTGGCATCGATAATGGAAAAGTGGGTAGTCTGATTCGATTCTTTGCTTATTTCAATAGGAGGAGCGATATTTTTACTGGGGGTTGCTTTGTCGGGATCGATTTTTTGCCAGATCGACTTCGCATAATCTTTTTGTAAAAGTTTATCTGGAATTTTAACAAAGGCGCTATCGCCGAGAAACTCAGCACGATCGCGAAAACTCCATTTCATTGCTTCCACTATATAATGATAACTTTCCGGAGAATCTGCACCAAGTTCAGATAGTTTACAATTTTCCAAGATGTTGAGACACTCTAAAAGGTAAATGCCACCACCACTCGCTGGGGGTGGTACAAAAATATCGTAACCCCGATAGGTTCCATGGAGAGGTTTTCGGACAATCGCACGGTAATTTTTCAGATCATCGTTGTTAATCCAGCCGTTCCCGCGTTTCATTTCGGCAACGAGCAGATCGGCCAACGGTCCCTGATAAAAACTATCGGCCCCTTGTTTGGCAACGATTTCCAGAGTGTGGGCTAAATCTTTCTGAACGAGAATATCGCCAATCTGCCACTTTTTACCATCGGATTTAGCAAAGTAATTACGAAAATTTCGTGAGGTTTTTTTCGAGCTTAAGACAGAATTCAAAGAATCGGCAACATGTTTGGAAAGGGGGAATCCATCGCGAGCTAGAGAGATAGCCGGTGTTACCACTTCTTGCCATTTTAATTTGCCATATTTCGAATGAGCGAGTGCCAGCCCTCGTATCGTTCCCGGTACCCCAACTGCTTTGTGAGTTAGTGCCGATGTTTCGCCGATAAAAGAATCTTTCTGAGCTTGAGAAGGGGCTGTTTCGCGATAATCGATAACTTCCGGATTTTTCCCATCCGCAGGCATAATGAGCATGAAGCCGCCGCCGCCGATATTTCCCGCCGCGGGATAGGTTACCGCCATGGCGAGAGCTGTAGCTACCGCAGCGTCAACCGCATTTCCTTTTTGTTGAAGAATTTTTCTCCCTACTTCTGCCGCTGCTTCGGAAACACAAACAACCATGCCTTGGCTTCCTTGCTGGTGATAGCGCGGTTCTTTCTTGCCAACGGCAAGAAAAGGTTCTGCGCTGTGGCAAGTTTGCGTAAACGCAGAGAAAGCTCTGAAAATTGGATTAGTCGTAGTTCTAGATGTTTTTTGGTTAAAACTGCTAGTAATTAAAATGCAAACAATAAATAAGAAAACAGACCGGTGATGAAACTTCATGGATTTACTTTCAATCGTTTCAAAAAAAAAGAGCATTACTTCTTTTCTGTTGATAGAGTTTTTACGCTAGGGAACATTTCTGCTTTGATCGTCCAATTCAAAGTTATATTTTGCTCTGCCAAGATCGATATTTTTTTATGGAGGACTAATGGTTTCGCCCAGAATTGGCGAAAAGGAATCGCCCATTCTGGATCGTACTCTGTTCTCTCTATTTGCCAGTTCGGGATCCAGAGAGTCAGATCGTATTCCCCTGGGGGGACATGAGAAAGTTTATATTTTCCCATTTGGTCGGAAAGCGTAGCATACGGGTGCGGGCAGAGTAATAGATAGCCGCTGGTCCAATAATAACCCGCACCACTACTTAATTCGATGATTTCGGGCAGATCTACTTTTTGGGGCAATTGTCGTATTCTAGAAGAATGAAGTTCGGGAAGGGTGAGGGTGCAATAATCTCCACCACGAAAACGCAAAGACTGAAAGCGATTTTCGATGGAGGATAGTGTTATCTGTTGTCCCGGCTGGACAATGCCTATATGATGAGAGCCGTTTTGCAATACTCGAATTTCTTTACTGCTCGTCTCAATTTTTAATTCGGGGAAGCCGATGGGGCTATCAAACTCGCTAGCAGTTTTGTTGAGATAGATGAGAGCAAATGCGAGTCGATTTTGACTGGTGATTACCGGTTTGTTCGGGTTGGTCTGTTTTCTCATCTGGACTCGATAATCCGGTTCTAATAATGCAACAGTTTGGTCCGGTATTTCCGGAATCTTCCCCTCCCAGCAAACCTCGCCACAGATCGACCCCGCTCCCTTCGTTTGAACAGCATTTCTTGTTTTATCCGAACCGAGTTCGGTTTCTTTCGCCGAAATCGTCTGAATCGCATTTTCTTTTGATAAATTTTCCTTTGATAAACTTTCGTTTGTTCTTATCGATTTTTTTTCTTCGTTAGCACGGTTTTGTTCAGAATTCGGTCGTTGGCAACCAACAATTCCGATCCAAATCAGAAAGAGCAAAAGAAAAGCGTAGCGATTGTTCCTTGAGTTATCCATCCTAAGTTCCCTTACTTTTCTTGATTACCTCGTCCATGGTATCTTATGGGATATACACCTTTTTTATTTAATCTTTTTCACAAAAGTTATTTTAACTTAAATTCATCCGAAGATAAAAAGATTCGCATATATTCTACTTTTTGTTGAGGTTGAAAACAACAGTGTTTGCAAGGAGAATGTTGGAACATCGTTAAATCGTATCCGTCAAGTTTTAGTAGCTCAAAATAGGTATTCGATTCTCTTTTTGAGTAAGATTGAGATCAAACGAAATTCGCATAGATAAATTCACGTAGATAAATTCACATAGATATTCACTAGAAAAAAGCTTTCCACCCGGCTCAAAGGATTAGTCTTGTGGATGATTCGATTCATCATAAGAAGCGAGGAGAATGGAAAATGTATCGGTTGCAGATTTTGAACGGCGTTTCACGGTGTCAACACTCACTCCGAGGATCTCCGCGGTTTCAGCGATGGTATAGCCATGGATATAGCGGAGATTAACCACTTCTTCTTCATCGGGATCTAGTTCATCGATTGCTTGTAATATATCAAGAGATAACTCCTGGTTCATACCAGGTCCGACAGGATCAAAGGAAAAATGAGATTTATCAGATGAGGAATCTTTCCCTTTATCTAAACTCTGAATGGTGGGTCGATTTTGACCTCGGCCCTGAGAGTGTCGAATTAAATCGATCAACATAAAACGAATTTTTTTTCCAACCAGTGCAAAAAATGCTGCTGGTGTTTGCGGCTTTACTGCAAGTAGACGATCTGAAAGTTTGACATAGGCTTCGTGCAACACCGAAGTTGCATCAAACCCTTTTTGATTCCCATCGACAATCTGATGAGCGAGTTTTCGGAGACGATCATAGGAAATGGCGATAATCAGTTTAGCAGCTTGTTTATCGCCTGTATTCAAACGATCGAGTAGTTCTTGAATAGATCGAGTAGTCTCGCCGAGCGGAGCCATGGTATTTTTCTCTCTAGTTGAGTTGCCATTTGAGTTGCCATTTGAGTTGTTCTTGACACGATATTCATTTTTATAATGATACTACTCCCATTGTGATAAAAAGAATGAGCTAGCGGTAGTACGTTTTGTTTTGGCAGTTTTTCAATATTGCTCGTTTTGCCAATAGTTCTAAAAACTATTTCGAAGAATTAATTTCAAATTTGAAATAATTCCGTTCCGTACTAACCTTTGCCGTTAAAGGGGTAGTCGAGGCATTGGTAAATTCCGCTGGGATTTTCCATTTGAGCCTAGTTTTTTGAATTGTCTTCGGACCATTATCTGTCAATGTTACCATATAATTCCCCAATGGGGCACCATCTCCACGAGTGTACGTGGTTAAAGTAAAAGACCCATCGGCTTCAACCACCCCATCTGCTACCATACGGGGAGATTTTAAATTACTGGGCTTATCATAAAAATTCACAATCGCCCCAACAGGGGGCACTCCATCCAGATAGATGATCCCATTTACTTTATAAGTTTCATTTTTTTTAGTTATGCTTCCAGATTCTTTGGTTTCAGGAATCTCCAAATTTTCTGGAAAGATGCCATCCAGCATTAAATTGGCTAAAATAGGGCCATCTTTTTTCATCGTCACCCAACTGATGTGATCAAATTCTCCAAATTGAATTCCCCGCAGTTTTGAGCCTCCTCCCGTTGTCGCGAGCTGATAATAGTTCATCCCATTTCTTACAAATTTTTTATAATGATGAACATGTCCAGCAAAGACGGTATAGTTCCTGCCTGCTAACATTTTTTCGATGTTGCCCCAGCCATTTTTTTGAATGTCCCCAGTCCAGATCGGTTTATGGATGGTCATGATTGTCCAATTTACTTCCGAGTTCGTCTTAAGAACGTTCGCAAAATATTCTTGTTGTTCTTTGGAAATTTTCCCAGACCCTGGCGGATATTCCGAACACAAGATTAGGAAAAGGACTTTTTTATAGATAAAGTGGAAATATCTTCTTCCAAACTTTTCTTCCCAGAATTTTTGCTGGGTTTCATTGCTCAAATCGTGATTTCCTGGAGTATAAAAAAAGGGCATGTCTAATTTTGAAGTAAAGGATTGAAACTCTTTCCACATCTCTTCAAGTCGATCGGTTTTTGCGCTATATCCTTCAATTAAATCTCCAACAGAAAGAACAAACTCGGGTTGCAGATAATTTAATTGCTCAACCGCTTTGGAAAAGATTTTTTCTCGGTGACCGCCGGTTCTATCACTCACAATGGCAAATCGAAAGATATCGGGATCATTATTCAAGCGGAGATGGGTCCACGGATTTCGAGATTTCACTTCGAGTGTCAGCTCACGGTTAGAAGCGGAGTTGGCGGTAGAGGAGTCGTTATTCGGGGATATACCATCCCCTGGAGCTCGAAGTTGTGAAATGAAGACCGAAACACCCAGAATTCCAAAAACTAACAAACACCCAATAAATTTCTTCATAAAGCACTCTCGAAAGATTTTCGAATGAAAACGTAAATATTATAGTAGATCTTTTTCTTAGAAATCAAATTATAGAAAAGCAATAAAGTTGTGGGGAATGAAAGAAGTCGATCAAAATATTTCTTATATTCTTCTTATCATAAATCTAAAAGTCGGTCTAGACAACAGAGGATGGCAAGATTTTAAGATATATCGATTCGTTTATAATCGATATATCTCTTTCGTGGTGCCTACGAGTACTTGGTTTGCCAGCTCGATTGCTTTTGTTTCCGATATTTTTTTGGGTTTAACCCATTCTTCGGCCAATAGTTCCGCAAGGATCCGCCGATACATGTTAAATTTGGGTAAAACAAACTCTAATTTATAGGCATCACTATAATAGCCAATCTGTTTTGTTTTGGGCACCATTTGTAAGCGTGCCCGCAGGTCATTTTTAATATAGGCAGGAACGTTGCTGTACCACCAGTGGCCGTGGGTCAAAATATTCGGGAAAATCCAGGAATAGCTAGCAAGTTCTTGATTCTGATTGCTTGTAAGAACCGAAATCGGAAAACTGCTATGGGGAAATTTATTAAACAATTCCGAAAATTGAATTAACGATGTCCGCTGATCAAATAGATCTTGACCCTGATAGACCCCATTTCGAAAAACTCGCCGGTTAACTCCTATCATTAAATTAAACGGCATCTGAAATTCTTGAGCTAATTTAGCGATTTGCCAAAATACTCCGGTTGGGTGCAAACTATCATTATCTTCGATGGGAGCGAAATTGGGGGGCAGGGAAATGGCACAGGCTTTTGCTTTATGATGTCTAAAATGAGAAAATAATTCCCCTAATGCCAGATTGAGCGAATGGCGATCGAGACTTCGAATCCCGGTTACTTTTTCTAATCGATCGACAACTTCTGGTTCATGTAAGCGAAATACGAGTGTATCGGTTCGCAAACAGGGAATATATCGATTTGAGTTGAATCCAGTTAATGGATCATCAAACTCATTTGTTAAAAAGATTGCTTGTAAATTCGTTTTATGAAATATCTCTTCTTCCCAATTTGATTTCTGAAGGACCATCCCGATCCTATTAAATAATGTTTCAGGATGATCGTTTAAAATATCTTCATTGGTCAGACCAAATAGAGAGCGGCACATATCCAGAAACCATTCGACTTGCGCTGTGTTATCGAATCGCTTCATCTGTTTCAGAATAGCTAGAACTCGTCTATGGGGGATGTCCCCGTCGTTTCCTGCTTCTAGTATCTGTTTATCCATTCCCGTTGAAAATGCTAATTCGGTGTAGTAATGATAATTCAAAATATCATCCAGGGTCTTTGATACTGGATGGAAGGGATCGATGTGAGAATGAGGATCGATAATCGGAATATCGACAATCGCTTGGAAAAGTTCTTGGCTCAATGATTCTGCCATATTTCGCTTTCTTCACTTTTAAATCGGAGTTAAATTAAAAGATACGTTGAAATTAATAATAATCCATATTATTTCGATTTATGAACCATTTTGTAAAGATTGTATTTCCTAATTCGGGAATTGTTACCGATTCTCTAAGAAAAATTTACAAAGCAATCTCATCAATTTATTAGAATGACACAAAAATGTAGCGCGATAGAATGTTGAATTAATTGTAAAATATTAATTTATAATATGTTACGACTTTTAATATAAAAAAGCCGATAATTTATCTTTATTGGCACATGCTTAGCAGTAATACTTTTATCAAAAGTAATAAAATGAATATTCTTTCCAAAGATTGTTCCTGAGATTAACTAACGAATCTTCCCCCAGATAAGTTAGTAAGCTTCTGAAGGGTTTCTAAAAGTTGTGAAACACTTCAAAACGGAGAATTATGATGACAAGTAATTTCTCTCCAGATTGGAACCGCGACAACCAACTTTGGAATGGAATGATCGGTTTATGAAATAGAAATTGACTATCCTAATAGTCAGTTTTGAGATAGCGAGAAAGATTCTTTACCCCCAAAGACTTTATCGTTGTTAACTCCCCAATCGAAAATCATTTCAACATCATTTTAATGAGAATAGGATACCCCCCACTGACCGTTGACCCCCTCAACGGTCGGTATTTTTTTAAATTTCTATTTTTTCTGAACGAAAAGTAAGTCCTTATCCCACTAAATATATATGTGCTTGATTTAAAGATTGATTAAAAGCAAACAGTAGTAAGTAGGGAAATATTCTGGTTTATTTCGATTCTATTTCATTTTGCTAAATTATATTTGACTGGGTTATAGTAATTATGA
Organism: Planctomycetota bacterium; assembly: GCA_021809185.1. Classification (GTDB taxonomy): domain Bacteria; phylum Planctomycetota; class Planctomycetia; order Gemmatales; family Gemmataceae; genus JAKBAI01. The sequence continues at coordinate 2,191 of JAKBAI010000064.1, read as the reverse complement.
GATTAACTTTAAGAACTCTTTTATCTTATTTGGATGATACTCTTCCGCCTGAACAGACAAAATCGATTGGTGAAAAAGTTGCGGAGAGTGAATTCGCCCAAGAATTGATCGAACGGATCAAGAAAGTAACCCGCCGACGAGGGTTGAAGAATCCGAGGGGAACTCCGGGTTCGATCAATGATCCAATTTCTGGAGACTCTACTTCTGATCCGAACGTAATTGCGGAATATTTGGACAATACCCTTTCCGAAGAACAGATTACCGAAATCGAACAAAAAGCGCTCCAATCCGATCCTCATTTAGCGGAAATCGCTGCTTGCCATCAAATTTTAACTTTAGTTTTAGGGCAACCTGTTCAAGTCCCACCCCCTGCCGTTCAGCGAATGTATCGATTGGTCTCTGGAAAAGAATCTATCCCCTACCGAAAACCGATCGTTTCCGCTATAACCGGTCCAAGCGAACCTGAATTGATCCTCGAAGATCCTAAAGGGGACCAAGCGGCACTTCTTCTCGGTTTACCTGCTTATTCTAGGAAACAATCGAAAAGAAGAAGATTTTTATTAGTGGGTAGTATGACAATGCTTTTTTTGGCGCTGTTTTTAAGTATTCAGTTGTTGTTGCCGAAAACTCGATCGATCATCACTTCTTCAGATTCCCGATCCCCTTTTGCTTTTAGTAATCTATCTCCGAATCCTAAATCTCCGAAAACTAAAAGCCCCGATACTACTATCCCCACAAATGAAATTAAAAATACAGAAGGATTAAACAATAATCCTAATAATGCCAAAAAAACAGGGGATTTGGAATCTAAAAAACCGATCGAGTTGCCTGTTGAAAAAGTGGAAAATCCGGGAAAAAATAACGTCGTGAAAAATCCAAATATCCCGCCTCCCGATCCAAAACCGATTATTGGGAAAGAAGCGATTGAAATTCCGCCACGAGAGGTTAAAGATATTCCTAAAAAAAATGAACCTAAGAATGAAATAGTTGAGAAAAAGAAAAACCAATTCCCCGATGTCAATCAACCCAATCCTTTTAGGCAAGCCGTTGGTAATCTTGTATCTCAGGATAGTCTGTTGCTGATTTATCCTGAAAATGGTAATCGTTGGCAACGATTGATGATCGACGCCCCTCGAATCTGGACCAATGACAAAATATTGACCCCGAGCGGGTATCAATCGCGCCTTCTGCTCGATTCAGAAGTCGAGCTGTTACTATTTGGCGTCCCGCCCGACTTTTTTGCTGCGAATAATCGCCCTCATATTCAGGAAAGTGAAATCGTTCTCTATACCCCTCCGAAGGATTTTGATGCTGATTTTACGTTGATGAATGGTCGCATTTTTCTCACGAATCATAAAAAGGATAATTCCCCCGCCCGGATTCGAGTTCGATTCGATCAAGAATTTTGGGATATCACGTTGCCGAATAATTCTAGTGAAGTGTGTCTCGATCTGATGAGTGAATATATCCAAGGAACCCCTTTCAATAAAAATTCGGGGGGAGAATCACCATTGATTATTTTTCAATTTGCGAATTTAAAGGGGTTGGCCGGAATCAAAATCGGCTACAAAGAATACCCTCGGTTGCAGTCCCCCGTATCGATTACTTGGAACAACAAACGAGGGATCCCTTCTGAAGTCAATAAAATTCCAGACAAGGAACTTTTTCTCTGGAGCAAAACCCCTGTGCAAAAACTTCAGGAACAAAAAGATTTTACGGCTGCTGCATCTTATTTTACGAAGCGAATCAAACGAGATACCATTGTTGATGTCGAATTCGTTTCAGCCGTCAAGGATGAATCCGCCAATTTAACGATCCGCAGAATATTTGCAATTTATTGTCTAGGTGCTATCGGGTCGTTGGATTATCTTATGGAATTGTTGGAAAATGAAAGTGCAACGATCCGCGAAATAACCGTTGGTATCTTGAAACATTACATTGGTAAAAATAAAGAGAATAGTAGAAATTTATATAAAATTTTACGCACAAAGAAAAATTACAACGATCAAGATGCCGAGACTTTTGTCTCTTTATTGCATGGTATCAATCTTGAAAAATTGCGATCTGGGAACCCTGAAGTGATGGAGCTGTTATTCGAATTGCTTCTTAGCGAACGGTTGCCAATTCGTGAGCTAGCTCTAGAAATGTTGATCGCCGTTGACCCAGATGGCTATCGATCGATTGGCGGTTT
>JAKBAI010000308.1 GCA_021809185.1 Planctomycetota bacterium | reverse complement strand
TTTTACCGTTGATCCTCTCGAATCTCAAACGGGTGATCAACAAATTCCCGAGCTTATGTTAGTCGAAGCGAGCTGGGGGCTTGGAGAGGCGGTGGTATCCGGCGCAGTTCAACCCGATCGCTTTCAGATTCGCCGGAAAGAGGGAGGGGTTCACTCTCAACAACTTGGCAGTAAAAAAAGCCGATTCTCGCTTTCGGGAAAAGTTCCTGTGCCCACCGAGTTACAACAAAAAGCCTGTCTAAATGAGGATCAAATTAAAGAGCTGGTAAAGCTCGGTTTAAAGATCGAAGAATTTGCAAAAGCTCCACGGGATATTGAATGGGCGTTCCATCAGGGAAAATGCTGGCTTTTGCAATCTCGTCCGATTACTAGTGCTTTCCAGGATCGCGAAAAATATAGAAAAAAACTGATCGATCATTTGCGACAGATGACACCTCCGGGTGGAACGATCTGGTTCCGGTTTTTTCTCGTCGAAGTTTTGCCCGCACCAACCCCTCTCACCTGGTCGCTTCTCGATCGATTTATGCTTTCTGGTTCCGGAGGAACAGGAAAAATGTACAAAGAATTTGGCTTTGTTCCTGCCAAGAAAATGGAGAATCGCTCGATTTATGATCTGATTGCCGGTCGACCTTATGTCAATCTAGCTATTGAGGTTTTTCTCCAAGCCGAAAAACCTCTTTTTGGCTACCCTCTCGATAAGTATCGAGAAAATCTGGGATTAATTTCTCGACCGAAAATCGATACCAGTAAAAAATTACGCGGTTTTTTTGGTTCGATCGCTTCTTATTGGAGTGTGTTGAAATCGACTAAGAAAATCACCAGCTCTAGTAAAACTTTTGCCCATGACTTTCGTTCCGCCATCCTAGTGAAATATCTGGAAAATCTGAAACCCTACCAAGAAAATCGACTAGAAGATATGGGGGAGCGTGATCTGCTCGCAAAACTAACTCAACTTATTCAGTTAGTGCTTGTAGATTTTGCAAGTCAAAGTCTCAAGCCTACTCTGTTTGCGGACTTCTCTCTTCAGGTATTGGAAATCCAACTTAAAAAATATTTCTCCGCTGATGTTATCCCTGGGATTCTTGCTGAACTTGGAGCAAATATAGAAATCCCAGAAACAGAAGATCTAGCGCATGGAATCCAATCCCTATCGCGGAGTGAGATGCCCCAAGTTACATTTTTGGAACGCTTTGGTCATCGCGGAGCAAATGAAATGGAATTAGCGAATCCGCGCTGGGATGAAAATCCCGATTCGATATTTGCTCGCATTGTTTACGATTCTTCTCATAAAAATTCTTCACTTCAAAAGGAAAAAGCTTCTATCGATAATCGTTGGAAGGAATTGGTGGAACAAGGGAAGATTCCTTCCATCATCGCAAAATATCTTTGGGGCTATGTACAAAATCTCCGAATTTATTTTGGACTCCGAGAGGTAGCAAAACATTATTTTCTATTGGGCTATCAACAAATTCGCCGATATTTCCTACAAATCGATCGGCAGTATCAGCTCGGTGGGAAAATCTTTTATTTTACTTGGAATGAACTAGTCGATTTAGTGTCTCGAACAGGAATCGAAAAAAATCATCTCGAGATTCTTGAAGAACGAGTAAAAGAGCATCGGCTAGCTCTTAGTTTAGAAGTACCGGTGGCGATCGATAGTAATCATCTCGATGTGATTGGTAAACCAATTGAATTACCGGAACATATACGAGAATTTAAAGGAACACCGCTGTCCCCAGGTAGCGCAAGAGCGACTGCACTGGTTTTAACGGAAATTAGTGAGGTGCCAAAAGATCTTGAATCGTATATTTTAATTTGTCCCTCAACGGATCCTGCTTGGGTTCCGCTATTTGTGCGAGCGAAAGGATTAGTAATGGAATCCGGTGGGGTTCTTTCGCATGGAGCTATCGTTGCGCGGGAATTCGCCTTGCCTGCGGTTGCCAACCTCCCAGGTATTTTGCAGCAAATTAAGATGGGTGATATGGTCCATATCGATGGAAATATTGGCAAAGTTATTATCCTTGACCCCTCTTAAAGAACTGGTCGTATGATAGTGGTTCCATAGAAAATATAGGGACGAGCGAACTTTCTTTTGTTTGTGATCTCTAAATAAATGAGAAATAATGCGAATCTTTCGGAAACGGAGGCTTCGATTATTTCTGAAAAGTCCCGTGATGATTTTTATAAATTAATCTAACAAAATTAGAGTTTATACCAAAGGGAAGGGGCTTAGCTGAACTATTTACTCCGATATTATTGTTTGTTTCTGATTGAATGAGATTAAGGGGGATGATTTGCTCGATCTAATCGCTGATCCCTATAATTTTACCAACAACTTATTTTCGAGACGAGCCGATAATTCTCGGTTTATGACAAGACAATCGGTAATGAATACTTAATCAATATCACGGAAAATAATACGGATAACTGACCCTTATAAATGAATTACTTACATTTTAATCATCTTCCTCGAAGGAAATTGATGGAATAGATTGATTTTTTTGCCAGTATGAATTCGTTTAGATAATCTTCTATCAAGAAAATCTGAGATTTTTTTCTTGAGATACTTGACACTGTAGTTCGCTGTTTTATACTAAATTTTCTATCTAGAATTTTTCTTTTAGGAAGATTGATTTAGATTAGAAGTTTGGCTGGAATTATTTTAGACGATTGATACAGTAACTAAGCTGTTTTGAGCTATAATTATTTTAGTCATAATTAGAGAAATTGATTCGGATAAAGATTATTGACCATAATTAACTTAATAAATAGATTTATTGTTAGTTATTCGTTGAGGAAGTCTTAAAATCGGATTGAATTTTCTTTGTGAGCTGATATAGAATAAAAAATATCAAGATTTGAAACTTAATTAAAATTCAGGGATTCTAGTTAGAATAGTTTTAATTAGAATATTTCAAATAGTACAAGAGATAAAAAATAGATTACCAAAGTGATAGTTTGCTTATGATTAAAACTTATTTGATTCGAATCATTCAAAAAAATAATTGGAGGTTTTAGCCAAGAAAGATAAAATTTGTTATCTTTCGAGGCCGAACCTTTTAAGGTTCGGTTTTTTTGTCGACTGTTTCAATATTTTTTTACGCTGATGAAATTTCGCGATTGAAATTTCGCAAATGAAATGATCCAAGAAGTGATCAAAGAACCGTTAAGATTGATAAGCAGCCATAAAGATGTAAAGATCTTCTTCAAACGAAGTCATGAAAAGGGAGAATTAAAGTAATCAAGAGGAGAAAAATTCTCAAACAAAATAATGAGGCCTCTTGAAAGATAGGTGGTTAGAATTAGAATAAAGTGTGGCTTTGTATGTGCATCATTTATTCAAAGATCTAACCATTTCATTCAATGGCAAATAAATGGGTGTATAGCTCAGGTGGCTAGAGCGCAGACCTGATAAGTCTGAGGTCCTTGGTTCGAGTCCAAGTACACCCATATAAATCAAAATTCACTTACCAAAAGCAGAGTGGAGGGATTCTGGTAAAAGGTTTATCCATAAGGTCATAGTTATTTAATTTCAGTTATTTAATTTCAAAAATTGACTAGGGTGAATTTCGTAAATTTTCTAGTGGTAAGTGGGAAATTGATTGCGTAATATTTTTTGGGTGTAAAGACAAGAGCTGCTCGTATTGAACTATTTCGTAAGCTTTTTGGGATGATTGAAAAGGTTTCTTAAATTGTCTTTCGAATTTGGAATTGTTTGGGGATGTAGCTCAGTTGGTAGAGCGCCAGCTTTGCAAGCTGGATGTCAGGGGTTCGACTCCCCTCATCTCCATGATATGTGACATTCATGATTATGTGACACTCATGATATATAAAATACATGGTATTTGTCGGATAAAAGCATCGATTAAGAGGAGCAAAGCGTCAAGAAAGATAAAACGAAAAGATTAAAAAGATTTATTAAAGGTAGTCAGTGAAGAAGGCCGAAAGAGTTGGGGTTCAACAGCAAGGCTAAAAAGCAAGAAGTATTAAGCAAAGAGAAGCGAGATGAAGATTGGGCTTTGCTATAAATTTTAAGCTTTGCGATATTAAAGTATAAAAGTTAGAGCAAATCGATTCAAGCAGCGAGTGGCCAACGAGTAGGTAACGAAGACGATAAGAGCTTGAACATAAACAAAAAGTCGAATATGCTCTGATTGACTAATTTTGCAATGATATATATTTTTGTAAAATTAATTTGATGGTACTTGCCACTTTGAGATTTGAGTGTAGAATGTTTTGGGTAGAGAAATAGATAAGATATTTTAAGCGAGACAACAACTCATAAATAGTTTTTAATTTTGCAAAAGTTTCAATTGAGTTGATAAAAGTTTCAGTTAAAAGTTTCAGTCGAGTTGGCAAAATTTTTAATTGGGTTGATTAAAAGAGATTAGAAATATATAAAAAAAATTGCGATATAAAGCTTTACAATAGATGTGATTTTTGGTATAATTCAAGTGTAATTGTGGTTGTGTAAGTTAAATTACTAATTGCATCTAATTTGGTTGATTAATTGTCTTTGTAGTTTTAAGATAATTTATAAAGCAACCAAAATAAAATTTTGTAAAAGTAAAAAATAATACTTGACGATTTGTTTCTTTGTGTTATAACAATATCGTTGAGTAAAAGAGTCGAGAATAAAACTTTTATTCTCGACTAACAATATTAGTAGCTTGAATTAATTTATTCTTGCGAAATTAGTTGATAATACCTTCAACTAAATCTTGATAGATGTTTTTAGGTTTGCTGAATTTGACAATCGATATGAATGTCAGGTTTTGAATTTCTAAAACGTAATAGAGATTTAGCAGGCGAGCAAAAGCGAGCAAATTTGGATAGGTGAGTTTAAACAAGCAAGCGAAAGCGAGCAAATTTAAGCAAACAAGTCTAGATTTATTTAGAAGTGAGTGTTATCAATAACTAGAACTCCCAGCAGTAGGAGTGAAGTCTAATAAGATAGTAAGTGAAGTAGTCA
>JAKBAI010000063.1 GCA_021809185.1 Planctomycetota bacterium | reverse complement strand
TAGGGTGTGGTCGATTACGAAACGACCGATTGATCCCCGATGGTCTGTAATTAATTGCTAAAGCTTTCTTTCTAAATCGGAATATCGCTAAGGATAATCCTGTAATTCCTAGCATGAAATTGACAGTGATGAATGGGAGTACTTTATTATGAAGCTCTTTAGAAGACCAAACCCATAGATTAGATTGATCATAGATAAATATTTTGAGTATCTCGAATGGATCTAGAAAGTAGATCCAAGGAGATCGTTCGAATTGTTCAAAAATGACGATAATTCCAAAATAGACGAAACCGATAGTGAAATAACTTCGAAAGATAATTCCTCGAAAAGTTGATCTTGCTACTGCTGTAAAACTAGCAATTCCAACAATTCCGAATCCAACAGTAGCTAGCAAAAGGTAACCACAAACTACTTGCATTACATCGATCTTGCCAACAAATGTTAAAATCGTTAAAGCGGGGATACAGGACATTAAGAGCATGATGATGAGAAAAATTCGTGAGCCTACTTTCCCAATCATGATTTCCCAATTCGAAAGATCAGTGGTTAGTAAAAATTCGAGGGTTTTTCGTTCGCGATCCTCCGTCAATCCTCCTGCAATCAGTATTGGGAGGGCAAGTGAAATTAAAATAACTTGAAGATAAAAAAAGGTTTCTATAAATCTATTGCTTAAGCGCTCTAACCAGATTCCTTGCTCATTCGTTTGAATTATTCTCTCGAAACTATCCATTTCTGAGTAAGAAGATTTTTCAGATCCCCAAAATTCTTCAAATGTCAAAAAAAGACTTAAACTGATGATGAGCACTAGAGAAATGCGTATAAAAAAAGGTCCGAATCGTCGACCTAATCGAACCATTTCCCAAACCAAAACAGGGCCTAACAAAGAAATAGGATACCTCTTTTTCGGATAAACTGATTTATTTGTTTCTAAAGACTTCTTTTCGTTCACTGTATCCTCTTTTACATCTTTTATATTCAATTTAAGTCATTATACGATCTCTAATAAATATTTTCTAATATCAGTAATCGATGGTGAATCCACTTTTTGAGGTCAGTCATTTTCTCTGAGTTTTAGAGGAAATAGCTGGCATCGTTTGGTTACAAAGAATTTAATAAATCTAATTCGAGCGATAAGAGCAAGCATGGAATAGTGCAAAAATGAAAGAGGGTTTTATGAGAATCTTTTTGAAAGGACAAAGCCCTTTTATAAGATTAAGATTTTTTCAAAGGTCAATAGGAGTCGCACATTTCTAAGAAAATCTGACTCTTTCCAAAGTGGTTCACTCAATTTAAGTGAATGGCGATCAATTGATTAAATCCAGAGTTTCGGAGTTGACTTGAGGAATGAAATAAGAAGATCGAATGGTCAAAGTTCAATCCTAGAAAAGTCAGTCGAGTGGAATTCTCTTCCTAGTGGTTCTAGGGAATTTGTATGAATTCACATCGGAATGTAATATCGAAATTGTCTAGAACATTGGAAGATAATTGTGTGTCGAGCGATAACCAAAGAAGAATAAAGGAAGAGTAATTTTAGAATAATTTTAGAGATGGGTCATGATTACCTAAAAATTCTTTGTAAAATGCTAGGAAAGATGAGACTAAACGGATGCAGGTTTACTTCGAAACGTTCGAAATGGAGAGTTTATTCGTATTTAAATAGTTGTCAAAATAAAACGAGGAATTCCGCTTTAGAACTATAGATAGGTAATAGAAAAGAAAGAACCGAGCGAATATCGAAGTAAGAATTCGAATCGAAACCTAGATTCGAATTCTTGCAAATAAAGCAAAGGCAGATAGTAATCAAATATGACAATCGAACTTCGTAACATGATTTTGGAAGGATTTCCAGATACCGCTCACCCCAAAGTCATCATTCTTCATCTAGGGGAACCGATAGACTGTATAGTGCTTAAAAAGATTCATCATTTTAGTTCGATAGGCGGCTTTTGGGGGAATAATCACTTAAAAATACAAGTCAAAACTGAAATTCCGGTTACTACGACAAGCGAATTTGTTGTGGAGGAGAAAATTTGTCGAGAAGGGGTTTATAGTTCTTTTATATGGACTAATGAACTGCCCATGGAGATCTGCAAAAAAATTGGGGTTTCCGCATCAAAAAGGCGGGGGCAACTCGACTTTTGGGAGGGAACCTTTTCGAGTATCCACCCAAATTCTTGGGACAGATTATGGCGAGACATGGTCGGCTTGATCATCTGTATCCCTTCGCGAAATACTCCATCTAACAATCTTGAACCGGCAACTATAAATGCAAATAGCAGTTATAGAATCGATCAGATTAGTGTTTCTGGAAGTGGTCTAAAAACCAATCCACTGAATCAGCAGCGAAGTCCTGAAATCCAGGAGGATAACAATCCAATGTCCTGGGAGGTGATTGCGAACCAATCCAGTTTGAGTTTTGTTCCACTGCCATGGCAAATCCAGTTGACGCAGGTCTTAAATCAAATTAGAGAATACCAGTATCGATTTCTCGCCGTTGCTGATTTTCCTATTCAGACCATTTATAATACTCAAGACCGGGAGATCGTCGAAGAGATAGAAAAAAATAAGCGAATGGCGAGGTCAATAGAAAGCTCTGCGCAATTTGCATCGCTTTTATTTTTAGATCAGCAGCAGAAACACTCAGCAAATACAGGAAATATCACTGCAAACTCCCTATTGGCATCATTCAATTTAGAACCGTTTTTAGATGCGATCGCCTCTTATCAGCAGAGAAGAAAATACTCTCGGATTACTTTATTTAAGCTAAGTAGTTCTCTATTACTGATGGTAGTTGCATTGGTGGGAATTCTCGCAGCATTGTTGCTATTTCGCCAATCGGTACCTAATCCTATTTACGAAAAAATATCGATTTTACAAAGTCGAAAGAGTCAGTCCTTTACAGGTTATTCGCGACAAGATTTGCTCGATTGGAAAACGCTGGGTCAAGGGGAAGCTTATCAGCAGTTAGAGAATAATACACAAAGGCAGATCGAAGAACAAATTGAAGAAATAGAAGAATATCTACTTTTGCGGGAGAAGTTATTGACGCAGGGGAATCTTTTACGTATCCATCAAAGAGATCAGCTCGATAAGCTATTGGAATCTTTACAAACGACGCTAGTTGTTCCGCAAAAATATAGTCTCGCATGGGCCGGTACAGAAGTGGTTAAGTGGCGTGAGAATCTTATTCAAGAAATTTCGCAAATGCGTGTCGCTGTGGAACAGCTATATAACTATCTAGAAGTTCAAATCAAAGAGGCGCGAGAGCTTGTAATGGCTTTGCCGCTCGATCGATCTTGGCGGGATCGTGAGAAACATTTTTGGAAAAAGCAGGTAAGTCCATTCTCAGAAAGCGACAAAAAACTGGGTCGAGCTTATCAGTTTGATGAGTGCCGAAATAGCCAAAATACGCTGCAAAAATACATGCAACAATTACAACTCTTAACGAATTTTGTTCAAGCATTTGCTCTCGATACGAATGGAAAAGGGGGACTGGAACCAGCGTCAAAAACCGTTAATTCCGCGAAACAGGGGGCAGTTTTTGTAGTCGATTATGCTGCAATTACCAGCGGCAATACCACAAAAACTTTGTTTGAAATTCAAGACCGGCTGCAACGATTAAGTGTTCTCTATCCAAATTATTCTACTTGGAATATAGAACAATTACCGGAGAATCGCCGAATGCTAATTCGCCAAGCGATATGGCGACAGATACGAAATGCGGATCAGATCGGCGGGTGGTTATTGCGTGATTATTTGAAGCGGAACTCACTCACTGAACAATTTCTTTTAACTGAATCGAATCGTCTGAAGCTTGCCAAATGGTTTGAATCGGAAAATCAGTTGCGGATATGGGTCGAATGGCAAAGAATCCTATATCATCTTTATGATCGAAAATGGGAAGATCCCTTGACGACGATTTTGAATTTCTTGAGAACGAACTCTTTTGATCTTAACTTGACCGCTCTAGATTTGGTAATCCCTGCGGAACTGATAACCGATTATCATCCTGATGGCCGGTTAAAGTTGAATTGGCAAGGGAAAGGGCAATCTGGAGTCGACTTTTTTTTTAGTCAAGAGGGGGATCCGATTATAAAAGAGGGGGCATTTTTGCGTTATCATTTTATTTTGGATCAGCGGTCGATGAAATTAGCTTACGCGCCTGGGGATTCTCTACAGGTTCACTTGGCCTTCAAAAATCGACTACTCGAAGAAAATGCTATCTGGAAGTGCCAAACATCGCAGGCATATCAATTCCAGATGTTCTGGGAATTACAACCTTTAGAATTCCATTCCGAAAAAAATAAAATCAGCAAAAAAGGGACGATTCGACTAGAACCTTTCAAAGGGCAAATCCCGCGCATGCCGATGATTTTAGAATTCGGTTTCTCCTCTAAAGATTCGAAATAGATAGCCGAATTTTTGTACAGAATATCGCTTCGTACAGAATATCGCATTGAATTTCGCATTGCACAGATTTAGAAGTTTAATGACCGACCTAGGATGAGATTCATAATCTCCAGGTATTTCTCACGAGTTTTGTTTACGACCTCCATTGGCAATTCGGGGGGAGGACTATTCTTATCCCACCCCGTAGTTTCCAACCAATCTCGGACAAACTGTTTATCGTAAGAAGGTTGTGCCCTACCGATTTGATAGCGATCGGCAGGCCAAAAACGGGAACTATCGGGGGTTAGAACTTCATCGATCAGCAATATTTTCTCGGTCCTAAGCTGACCAAATTCAAATTTTGTATCAGCCAAAATGATTCCACATTTTTGCAAATGTTGTGATGCTTGGTTATAAATCGAAATCGTCTTCTCTCTCAGTTGATCTGCAAGTTGAGAGCCAACTCGATGTTTCATTTCTTCGAATGCAATATTTTCATCATGCCCACTTTCTGCTTTTGTTGCTGGGGTGAAGAGTATATTCGGGAGCTGTTCACCTTCTTGTAAATTTGCAGGCAAATCAAGCCCGCATACCTTCCCGCTGCGTAAATAATCTTTCCACCCAGAACCTGAAAGATAGCCTCTTGCCACACATTCAATGGGAACAACTTTCGTTTTCTTTACCCACATCGTCCTATCTTGAAGTCGATCCGCATAACTCGGAAAAGGGCTTGGCATGTTGTTAACATTGAAATCAATAATATGATTGTCAATTTGTAGAAATTCAAACCAGAAGCGAGAAATCTGAGTTAGAATTTTCCCCTTGTCTGGGATTGGTGTGGGAAGAACCCAATCGAAGGCGCTAATGCGATCGCTAGCAACAATGATTAAAGTATCTCCAAGATCATATATATCTCGGACCTTGCCTTGGCGAAACGGTATCCCTTCTAAATGACTATCTAAAAACCTCTTCAATGGTTGTTCCTTGTACTCAATTTTTGAATTATTTACCCTTAAATTCTTAGGGTAATTATTTTATTATTCTAAGTAAATTAACTATTTTCTCAAGATCCTCTAAATTGTGTTCTTTTAACTTGAAAAATTCGTTTTGAATTAGGACTTTTTGGTTCATTCTTATTTATCACTTGATAATCAAGTCGAATATCCTCATTTTCTTCAAAAGAATATCTAGTAGGGATCGATAATATAACTTCTTTTGAATTTTTCGGTTTATTATCGCTCCGTATTAGTGAAGAAATCGCTGATTTTATAAGATTAAATGTCATTCAAAAGTTTGTCTTAATAATTAGCAAAATTATTTCCGAAATTTCTAGGAGGAATTTTACTAAGGCATTAGTCATTTCTTTAAACGATTTATAGATCGGTTTTTGTGCTCAAAAATTAATCAAAAGATTAGATCCTACTTTCTAAAAGCATCATTTCCCTGAAGTGGAAACTAAATGATATTGACCCGAAGAAACCTTTTATAGATACTAGGGTTAAATAGAGTAATACGGATATTTTTGGATTGAGTTCAAGGAAGACGATCTCTAGTCGAGTTCAATTTCACCTCAATACTAATGCTAGAAATGAAAGATATAAATTCTGAATTCTTTTTTTTGCATTGATCCGAAACACTTAGAGAAAATAGAACCAAGGATTAAATAAAATTTTAAATGGACTGTTTATTCGTCAGAGTTGAGAACTATTCTTCTGGCCATTCATGGAAAGAGTGATGATTTTACAAACCCCTTACATCAAGCTGTTTGTCGAAGATCATATTGCTCATCTTGTGCTAGAGAATTCACATTGTCGTCAAAATCGATTATCTCTTGCCATGATGGAGGATCTCGATGATGCTCTTGATCGATTGCTCTCTCTATCCGATTCCATAATCGATCTAGTGATTGTCCGCAGTGGTAAAGTTAATTGGTTCGCCAATTCTGGGTCGATTGAGGAGATATTAGCTTTTGAAGATCTTGAATCTTGGCTGGAATGGGCCAAACGAGGCCAGAGAATCATCCAAAAAGTAGGATCGATTGGGGAGAAAATCCCTACGATTGCGTTAATTGAAGGGAGTTGTTTGGGTAGTGGGTTTGAACTCGCCTTGGCGTGTCGTTATCGTGTTGCGGTTGAAAAAACGGAAACTCAAATTGGTTGGCCTGAAATTCGAAAAGGATTTCTACCTGTTTTTGGTGGAATAACGGAACTAGTTCAAAAGTTTAGTACTACCCAGGTTAACGCTTGTCTTTTTGAACAGCAAGTGATGAATGTCTGGCAGGCAAAATCGCTTCAGCTGATCGATTCGTTGTTTCATGCCGATATGGCACGTATTGAAAGACAGCATTGGCTTGATTTTCTCCAAGACCACCCACTATCTTTTTCTTGGTTAAATAAAATTTCGAAAGATACAGGAAAAATACTGAAAAACTTGGGTGAGTGGCAATCGTTTCTTGTGAATCTCTCTGAGAATTTCTCTGAGAATCTCTTTTTACGCAGGTTGCCAAGGTTGTTTCGTAATAAATATCTCAATGATAGATCGATCGAGCCGATCAGTCCCTATCTGTTCCTTTATAACGAAATGCGTCAAATAATTCGCTCAGCAAATGTTTCTAAACATGATGGGTTGTTTCAGGAATTAAAATCGTTGCAGGGGATCATTTCGAGTGGGATTTTGAGTCTTAACTCCATCGGAAAAGAATCAGAGGAAAAAATAGTTGACAAGGAGGCTCTTCTCCAAAGGAGAAGCTTAGATCAATCGTCAACTCAAATAAATGTTCAGATCACCCGTCCAATCCCGATCATACCCGAGAAGTTTTTGGTTGTTGGTCATTCCGAACTTGCCTCAGTCATGGTCGAATATCTACTTCGGCAAGGGAAAGAGATTCAATATTTGACCATTGAAGGGGATAGTCAAGAAACAGAAAAAAAGATCCAAGCCGATCTAGCAGGGAAGTTCCAAAATCAGGGGATTTCTGGATCGGGACAAGAAGTGATGTTAAGGCGAATTCACTTTACTCAAGATTGGTCGGTAGTTAAAGAGTACCCTTTGATTTTTGATGCAACATCGGAATTCCTACGTACGAAAAATGAAATCTTGCGGCGTTTGGATCAGAATTGTTTGCCGCGGACAATGATCCTTTCCTTGGGGCAAAAAATATCTCTTGCCGATTTGCGACGATTTATTTCTCGGCCTCAACAACTTTATCGTATCTTTCCAGTGACGACACTCCCTGGAGGAATGGTTTTAGAATTTGCCGATCTAATTAATGAAATTCCTCAGAATATTTATCATTTTCATCAAACGGAGATTTTGCGTTCTTGGTTTACAGGGCTTGATATGGAGTGGCTCCCAGTTCCTGATCGTGTCGGTTCTTGTTTGCATTATCTGCTGCTTTCCTATTTGAGTGAGGCGGTTCAGTTGGTTATCGATGGAATACCTCCTGAGTGGATTGATGATTCTTTGCGTCAGTTCGGGTTTGCTCAAGGACCGTTTCGTTGGATCGATGAACAGAGTTTGAATCGTATCGCTCAGTTTGCGAAACAGTATCAAGCTATCCATGAAAATAATGAGTTTCGACAGTTAAGTTTTTTGCGCATGATTGAAATGGGATGGACAGGGAAAAGTTCTGGTATGGGCTTTTATCGATACATTCAAGGCAAGCCCAAACGGAATTTGTTATGCCGGTTAGTGATGTGGAAAGATGGTGGCGAAGAGGAGAATAGCGAGTATGTTTTTAATTCAAGGCGAACTTTGCAAGAGGGGGTTCAGCGGATTCTCTTGCGTGTAATCAATGCTACCAGTGAAAGTCTCATACGCGGATACGGATTAAATGTCGATCAAGCCGATTATTTAGGTAGGATATTACTGGGTTGGTCTCCACTTTTGGGTGGACCATTGCGATATGCAGATAGGCTTGGTCTTTCTGTAGTAATTGATAAGCTAAATTATGGAGCTTCAGAAATTAGCAATCGATTCGAACCATCATTAGAGCTTCTTCGCAGGAATAAGATTGGTTTATCTTTTTTTTCGAAAACTTCGAATTATTCAGATCAACTCCAAGGAACAATTAACCATACTCCCCTTCGAAAAGTGAGCTGAAAAATCACACGATTTGCCTTGAGATCGTGCTTTTTACTATAAGTTCTCTGCTGTTTTGGATCGTTTCCTCGTAATATATATCGGTGTCGACTCACCTATAGAAATTCAAAATCCAATCACTCATTTTATAAATCTTTCATAGTTCCTATTGTTTACTGCTTAAAAACTAAGTAAATGGGGTTGTTTTATCATTTTCGATTAGTAGATCAATTTAAATTGTTACAAAAATAGAACAAGCAAAAGAGAAAACAATAAAGAGAAAACAATGTCAACACCAGAACAAAAAATAAAAGAATTAGGCTTAAAATTACCACCCGCCCCAAAAGCGATTGCGGTTTATAAAACTGCTCTGAAAGTAGGAAATTTGGTTTTTATATCTGGTCATGGACCATTGCGGGAAGATAAAACGTTAATCACTGGACGAGTTGGGCAGGATCTTTCATTAGATGAAGGGAAATTGGCTGCTCGACAGGTTGGGTTGGCGATTCTAGCTACCCTGCGCGAGACATTCGGTTCATTAGATAAAATAGATCGACTCGTGAAAACCCTTGGCATGGTTAATTCGACGAATGATTTTCTGGATCATCCTAAAGTAATTAACGGGTTCTCGGAATTAATGGCGGAGGTTTTTGGTCCCGATGCCGGGATTGGTACACGGAGCGCTGTTGGCATGAATGTCCTTCCAGGAAATATCGCGGTTGAGATTGAATGCCAGTTTCTGTTGAAGGATGAATAGTAAACGGAAGTGAAACAAGAATCCTCACATTTAACTTGCAGATAAAAACGAGAATTATATTATTCTAGTTGATGGAAATGGTTGGTGTTAAATTAATTTTAAGTAAATTTGTAAGTTTGGTAAAAAGGGTGATCTAATGGAATTGAGAAATGAACCGAGAGTGAAACTAAAATTTCCTGTTCATAATTACACTTTGCTCAAAACTCTCCTGGAGGGGTTGAATGCCAAATTTACATCTGAATACGATATAGTTGATTACTATTTTAATCTGGTCGGTTACAAGTGCAAAATACGGATGATGGATGGAGTCGAAGATAAAGGGCTAGTAATGGATATGGCATCTTCGAGGTCCAATCCTAAATCCAATAAACCGTTGGAGTCTTTGAATGTTGTCATTCCCGATCCAAAAAAAGTAATTGACGACTTAAAAGACATAATTGGTCTTGAAGGAGTAATTGAAAAGCATCGCGAAGTCTGGGATCTTGAAAAACATCGAGTTCAATTTTATGTTGATCATATCAAACACTTAGGTACTTTTGTCAATTTCCTCATTTTTATAAATGAAAATGAAAACAGAATGAATCGTTTTCGAGTTTTGCAATCGATCGGGATTTATCTTGGATTTACAAATAGAGACGTATTCTATTGTTCGAGTCTAGATATTATGAAAGCGTATCAAACAGAAGATAAACACGGCAGTATCAAGTGCAACATTCCTGAACTTGAGGCCTATAAAACAATTAAGGAAGATACGCTATCCAAATTTTTTGAACACAGGAAGAATAGTGATAAAAACTAAACAAAAGATCTTCCTCCAGAATCGTAATAACTTGTCGATAAAAAATCATGATCAATAAGATAGGCATGATTTTTTGCGTTATAATGTCGTAAACAAAACTATTTCAATCTAATGGAACGATATTATACTAAAATCAAAGATTGCAGATATTGTTCTTTAGTTTCAGTTCTTTAGTTTCAGTTCTTTAGTTTCAGTTCTTTAGTTTCAGTTCTTTAGTTTCAGTTCTTTTGCCTCAAATGTAGGAAAGAAATTAGAATTAGGCCATTTTTTAATATTTTGGACCGCTTCTCGAATAGGTGCTCGCCACTGTCGCGGTCCATCTTCTTCCTTTCCTTTGACGGTTGAATTAAAAAGAATCGTCAAATTGACTCCGTTCGGAAAATGTTCCATCCAAGTTGCGGTTCCAGCTAAACCACCATTCTTCGAATAGTGAACTCCTTCAGGGCTTCTTTCTACCATATCCCAACCCAGGCCAAAGTGTCTAGATTTGTTTTTGCTCTGATAAGGCGGAGGGGGAAACCTAAACATTTGATTTATCGAACGTTGGGAGAGAAAATCTTTGGATCTCGAACCATCGATGGCAGTCATGAATCGCATGACATCAACTGAGGAGGCCAACCAACTAGAGTTCGCTTTGATATGAGAGAGTCCCGGATGGAGGATTAGTTCCTTGGAGCCACAGAAATATCTCTTAGCCTCATTCGAAGAGTAGTCTTCATCTAGAGTTTCAGCTAGTTTCATTTGTTTAATTTCCATCGGATGCAATATTTTTGAAATCACGAATTTTTCATAACCATTCTCGAGATCGGTTTCCCCTGCTGCTTCCGTAACAATGAGCTTAAGCAGAGTAAAAGCATAATTCGAGTATTTCGATTGTGTACCTGGGTCGAAAAGAAGAGGCTCTATAAGCCCGGCTTGCAATTCTTCAACAACAGATCGATACTTCCTTATTGCTTTGAAAGAGCGTTGGAAACCACTAGAGTGATTAAGTAAATGACGAGTTGTAATTAATTTTAATCGTTTATCCGCTTTACCATTTTTGGGGATGTGAAGTGATTTTAAGAAAGAAAAGATTGGCTTATCTAAATTTAGTTTTCCTTCATCGACTAACTTGAGAATGGCGATGGCAGTTACAGGTTTCGAACAGCTCGCAAGATTGAAACGAGTGATAGGGAACACGGGGATTTTCGCCGCTAAATCGGCATAGCCATAACCACGCACAAAAACAAGTCTACCCTCAAAGCTAATCGCAACCGAGCTTCCAACAATCTGATGCTGCTTCATTTCTCGGAGTACAATCTGATCGAGATGGGCTAACGATTTTGAATGCATTCCGCGCATCGGAATTTCTTGACCGTAAATCGAAAAATGGGGACACAGGATGAACATTACGATCATTGGTTGATAGGTTTTGAAATATTTCAATGAAAGACTCATAAAAAATCATACTCCAAACAAATTCTTAGTTTTTTAATATGGGAGAGGTTCATCGAGAGGATTCAAAATATTGAAACCGGAAAATTCACTCATCATTGATTCATATTTTTGATAGTAAATTAATGGAAGTGAGATAAATTTGTTAGATAATCTTTATCTTGCTTCCTTTTTATAATAAAATATCATGAGTACACAGGAAAACAATAGATCAAGAAACGATATTTGATCGTATCTGTGGTTATTGAACATTCATTATTCTGGAATCAGTAAAAATATGATCATGATGCCTTCCAAACAACAACTTAACTGTAGAATAATTTGTTCTTCTCTGATAATGATTTCGATTTATCTTATCGGATTCAAACAAAATGGCTATAGTTTTGATGCCGAGAGCAAAACCCCATATCAGATATTGGTGTTGATACAGTTTCCTGTCGATGATCATTTTACCCCTTTTTTGCGCAAAGAACTTCTACGCCAAACTCATCATCAACTACAAGCGGCAATGAAAGGATTTTCACAAATCGAGGTACACGATTTGGATGAAATAGACAAAAAAAAGCTTAATGCCGTTGGGCAACGGTTTGTGGAGAAGGGATTTGAAGGATTGGATGGGGCCAATGAATTGGATGGTATTAAAACAATCTGTGTTCAATTTGCTCATTCGCAAGGGGAATATACGATTTCTTTAAGACAACACGATGGCAATTGTGGATACACCGACCAAAAGGTTCGTAAAGAGATAACAATCCAAAGGAGTTTCATTTCACGATTGTTAAGCCGAATGCTGGATAGAGATTTGGGGATTGTAGCGACCTTTGAACCGCGCCAAGGGGAAAAAAAAGTAACCCTCCAATTTCAGTCGGGGGAATTGACTTCTACATGGGGAAAATGGGTTAAACCTGGAGATGTGTTTGCGGTGATGCAGATTAAGGAAATGATCAAGCGAGCACCAACGCCGCCTCGTCCAGCCAAAAACGATCCCAAAGGCAAGAATAAAAAAAATCGGTATGTACCCCCACCCCCGCCGACGATTGTTCGCACTGGAACTCGAGTAGAAGGGACATTAGTCCGAGTAACTTCCGAAGTGAAACAAGGGATTTGCGAAGCAGAGATTTTTGAAAGATATAATAATTCGATGCCAGTTCGAAAACCGGTAATCGGATACCGTTGTATTAAACTTGGAGCGATTCAATCAAATGTCAAGCTGCGTTTTATTGATATGCAAGGTCGCCCCATTACTAGTAATTTGGTTAATGTTCGCATCCATTCGGAACGATTCCCTGATCGCGCCAATGATGGAGACGATATGCAGATGATCAACGGGATTTTTTATTCAAAAAAACGCTATAATCAGCTTGCGTGTATTCGGGTATCCTTGGGGGAGAAATTAGTTGCTCAAATCCCTATAGAGCTGTTGGAAGATTCGGTCAACACTCGCCAGTTACGATTAGAAGCGAATGCTGACCAGAAAGCGAGAATCGATCAGCTTCGCCGGGATTTACTTTATCAGATCGTTGATCTGAGAAGATTGCAAAATGGAGTTTTTCGTGAATTGATTGCGATGGAAACGGCAGGGGAGAGACAAGATGCTCTTCAACGTGGGAAATTAAGTTATGCTTCGTTGGAAATTGAATCCAATCTTGCCAAAGAAGAATTTACTCGTCTTCAACAAAAGCTAATTCAAGAGAAAACTCCTGGAAATCCGTTAGCCGATTGTGATCAGCATTTACAATTATTATTGAAAGGGCAACAGGATCTCAAAAAACATCTCGAGGATCTTGAAACAATCATCAAAGCAGATAACGATCCAAGTATCGTTGCAAAACGCAAGAAGATCCAAGAAGATGTTCGACAAGCCGAGTTGCTTTTGCAACAAGGGGAATTCGAAAAAGCTTTGGCGAAATATAAAGAGATTATCGCCGAAGTTGAAGATAACGCAGGTAAGGAAAAATTCCAAAAAATTTATGATCAGATTCAAGAGAGCTGGAAAGTGAAAGACGAAGAACATCAACAAGCGAGAAAGTTCTTTTTGGAGGTCTGGCCTAAACTGTCTACCTTGGTTGAAATCGAGACAAATCTTCCCCTTGCCAAAAAATCTTTTGCAAAATGTAAAGCAGTTAAAGATCGTCTAACCTTAATAAGATTTATACAAACTGCCCCCGAAGTCCTTGCGAAAGCGACCGAAGAAATAACTCGATTATCAGAATCGACCGAGGAGGATGGCCAAACCAAATTAATGAAATATAAGCCTGTGGTTGATGAACTGGATCAATTCATTAAAGAGGTAACTTTATTCTTCCAACAAAAACAATGAATCAATACTAAATAGCTTAATAAATTAAGAAATTTTACTTTTTGCTTTTAGTGTTGATCAATTTCGTATTTCAACTTTTTATGCTGCTCAATAATTTTTTTGGAATTAGTAGTAAAAAGTTAAGTCGTCATCATCTTGGGTTTATCTGATAATCGTTATGATTGATTTATCTTCTATTCAGGTTTGAAAAATAATTGCCTGATAGAAAAAATATGCTCAAGAAAAACTAGATTTGGAAGCCTAACACAAAAACTTATGCTATAAGAATTATTGAAACATGATTTAGAATGTTATGTCTTGTAGATTTTTTTCAATCAGTATGAGGTAAAAATGCGGAGAAAAAATTATTGGATTCTTGGATTGTTGACAATCTTGAATCTCGCGATTGTTCCCAATGATGCTTTTGGAGTTGATTTACCTAAAGCGAAGATTCTTTTTTTGGGAGATAATGGTCACCATAAACCGTTCGATCGCTATCGTCAGCTTGCTGTGGCCCTTGAAAAACGAAATATTGAGATATCATATACCGATCGAACAGCAGTTTTAGCTTCGGACCAACTCGCTCAGTACGATGGTTTGATCATTTATGCGAATACAACCAAACTAGAACCCGCTGAAGAAAAAGGGCTAATGGATTATGTAGCGAGTGGAAAAGGGTTTATTCCGCTTCATTGTGCTTCCTACTGTTTCCTGAATTCCCCCAAGTATATTGAACTAGTTGGAGCGCAATTCCAACGGCATGGAACAGGGGTGTTTCGAGTGACCCAAGCGGAAGTGGATCATCCGATTCTAAAGAATTTTCACAGTTTTGAAAGTTGGGATGAAACGTATCATCATACCAAACACAATGAGAAGAATCGGATTGTGCTGGAATATCACAATGAAGGAACAAATAATGAAGGAACAAATAAAGAACCGTGGACGTGGGTAAGAACCCATGAAAAAGGTAGAGTGTTCTATACCGCATGGGGACACGATGAACGCACCTGGGGGAATCCTGGATTTGTAAATTTAGTAGAACGTGGGATCCGTTGGGCAATCGGGCAGGATGTCAGCGTAGTTCCCGCTTTTAGTGATGCACCGGAGATGACAAAAGTTGCCGCTAACGTTAAAGCTCTGAATTATGTTCCAGCCAATGTTCCTTTTTATCCTCCGAATCGTGGATGGGGGACACTCGATGATGGCCCTCGTAAAATGCAATTGCCCCTACCTGCCAACGAGTCGATGAAACATATTGTTCATCCCGCTGATCTCGAATTAAAACTTTTTGCAGATGAAACATTATTGAAGGGGAAACCGATTTGTATGAATTGGGATTCGCGTGGTCGATTGTGGTTAGCGATTACGGAAGATTACCCGAATAATAAGCAACCAGCAGGAAAGGGCCACGATCGTATTATTATTTGCGAGGATACCGATGGGGATGGGAAAGCAGATAAAGTAACGGTTTTTGCAGATCATCTGAGTATTCCCACGAGCTTCACCTTTGCCCGTGGAGGCATTATCGTTCACCAAGCCCCTGAAACACTGTTCTTGAAAGATACTGATGGGGATGATAAAGCCGATGTCAAGCAAGTGCTCTTTACGGGCTGGCATACGAGCGATACCCACGCGGGTCCAAGTAATCTCAATTACGGTCCTGACAACTGGATTTATGGCATGGTGGGTTACTCTGGCTTCGATGGGGAGATAGGAGGTCAACGGCAGTCGTTCCGCACTGGCTTCTACCGGTTCAAGCCCGATGCAACCCAGTTTGAGTTTTTGCGTAATACTAATAATAACTCTTGGGGGGTAAGCTTTACCGAAGATGGATTGCTGTTTGGCTCGACAGCGAATGGTTGTCCCAGTGTCTATTTACCAATTCCCAATCGCTATTATGAATCGGTTCGAGGTTTTGCTTCGAGGGTTTTGGAAAATATCGCTTTTGACAACAAGTACCATCCCGTAACCGACAAAATTCGCCAGGTCGATTTCCATGGTGGTTTTACCTCCGCTGCTGGCCATGCGATTTATACTGCCCGAGCTTATCCATCCATTTATTGGAATCAAACCGCTTTCGTCAGTGACCCAACGGGGCATTTGACCGCAACTTTATTACTCGAGCCGAATGGTTCCGATTTTCGCTCACGCTACGGCTGGAATCTCTTCGCTGGAGATGAAGAGTGGGTCGCTCCGATTTCTGCCGAAGTAGGTCCAGATGGGAATATGTGGGTTATCGATTGGTACGCTTATATCGTGCAACACAACCCTACACCACGCGGATTTAAAACAGGCAAAGGGAATGCTTACGAGTCTGAATTGCGCGACAAAAAACATGGACGAATCTACCGCTTAGTTGCCAAAGGCGCCGAAAAGATACCAGCAATCGATTTAACGAAAGCTTCCGGCCCAGAACTTGTAGAAGCACTCAAAAATTCTAATTTGTTCTGGCGACGCCATGCCCAGCGTTTGTTGGTAGAACGTGGACAAAAAGATGTTGTTCCTAACTTACTTAAACTGATCAGTGATCGATCCGTAGATTCGATTGGTCTCAACCCCGCTGCATTCCATGCACTATGGACATTAGATGGGCTTGGCGCGATTGACTCGAAGGACGAAGGGATGATGGCTCAACTCAAAGTGGCAATGACTCATCCTTCTTCCGCTGTGCAACGAGCGGCGATCATGGTCTTTCCAAAAACGGAAGCGTTTTTACAAGCTGTTGCCGATCTACCTATGACTTCTGAAGTACGCTCTCCTCAAGTTCGCTTAGCCTTTTTACTCGCCCTTGCGGAAGTTCCTCCCAGTGCTCAGGCGGGTCAAAAAATTGCGATGATGCTTGCTGATCGAGATAATTTGGTCGATCGCTGGATCCCCGATGCCTTGATTATTGCAGCAGCTCATCATGATCGATACTTCCTCCAGGAAGTTGCCGTACTTAAAAAGCCTTTACCGGAAGAGGCTAATCGAATTATCTCCATGGTTAGTGAACATTATGCTCGTCGTGGACCAACCGATTCGATTGCACAGCTTTTACCAACCATTACGAAAGCCGATCCTAAAGTTGGACGATTGATCCTAGCTGCTTTAGTCAAAGGCTGGCCCAAAAATACTGTTGCAAAATTAACAGAAAACGATGAAAAACTTCTGGGAGAATGGCTGAAAAAATTACCAGCTAGTTCTCAGAGTAATCTTGTACAATTCGCCCAGAAAATCGGAAGCAAAAATTTTGCTCAGTTTTCGGAGAAAATCGTTCAAAATCTAATTCTTTCATTGCATAATGATAAGTTAAACGATGAAGAACGATTGTTTGCAGCAATTCAATTGATCGATTTTCGTAACCAAGATAATGAAATCGCGAAATCGGTTATCGAATTGATAACTCCAAAGATTTCTGATACCCTTGCAACACAATTGTTAGAAGCGGTCGGAAGAAGCCAAGCTCCCGAAACTCCCGCTATGATGCTAAAATCATTCCCAACTTGGACCCCGAAATTAAGGCAAATGGCGATGCCGTTATTGCTAGCTCAACCTGCTGCGGTGGAATTGGTCCTGAAAGCAATTCAGAATAGACAAATTCAACTAAGCGAATTGTCTCTAGATCAAAAACAGGCATTGTCTTCCCACCCGAACCAGAAAATCGCGCAGTTAGCCAAAAAACTATTTTCACAAAGTGGTGGTTTGCCCGATCCTAATCGTCAAAAAGTAATCGACGATTTATCTTATATCACCAAGAAAACAGGGAATGCCAGTTTGGGTAAAGAGATGTTCGTTAAACATTGTGCGACTTGTCATATTCATGGCTCGCTCGGCAATAAGATCGGTCCTGAATTGACTGGTATGGCGGTTCATCCGAAGGAAGAATTGCTGATTCACATCCTAGATCCAAATCGCAGTGTGGAAGGGAATTTCCGAATCTACAAAGTGGAGTTGGCAGATGGGAGGATTTTGCAGGGATTGTTGGCTTCCGAAACGAAAACCTCTATCGAATTAGTGGATGCCCAGGCAAAAAAACAGACCATTCTCCGCGAAGATATTGAAAAATTGACGGCTACAACGCAATCCCTCATGCCTGAAGGGTTTGAAAAACAGATGACGGGAGAAGAATTTACCAATCTGTTAGAATTTTTGACCAAACTTGGTAAATTTACTCCATTGTTATTAGATAAAGTCGCAAATTCTATCTCGACTAAAGGGATGTTTTTTAGTTCCCAAGATACCACGGAACGGTTAATTTTCCCCGATTGGAAACCAAAAACCTTCAAAGGGATTCCGTTTATTTTAATCGATCCTGAAGGGGATAAAAAATCGAATGCTCTAATGCTCTATGGTTCGAATGGAAATTCTCCACCAAAAATGCCTCGGTCGGTTTCTCTAGATTGTTCTGGTACGTTCAAAGCGATTCACTTTTTGAGCGGAGTGGCAGGCTGGGGGTTCCCATTCGGAGAAAAAGGGGGGCATGTTCTAACGGTCCGATTACATTATAAGGATGGTAAAACAGAAGACCATCTCCTTAAAAATGGAGAGCATTTTGCCGATTATATTCGAAGAGTTGATGTTCCGAATTCTGAATTTGCCTTTGCTTTACGTGGTCAGCAGATTCGTTATTTGAGTGTTTCCCCCAAACGGGAGGTTCCTATTACTAAGATCGACTTAATCAAAGGCAGTTTGAACGAAACTTGTCCGATTATCATGGCAATCACTCTCGAAGGTAAAGAGTAAAATTATAAGTTCGCTTTAGTGTATTTTGCTTATTGAATTTATCGGAGTTTATTGTGTTAGGCCAGAGATAAGAAATTTTGTTTCTTATCTCTGGCTTTCTCTTATTCCTTAATCACATTTACTGATCTTATTCTTTCATCATATTATTCCTTTTTCAATTTCTGAATTCCGATCCTGTTCAATGAGTGATGTTTCAAAACTAAAAGGGAAGAAAGGGGCTTTTTTAATCGGATCTAAAAACAGGAACATTTACAAACAGCATATTTAAAACCGAACTGTGAAAACGAAAAGATAATTCATTCCTATGCTTTTGAACAATCTCCCTCTCCTTAGAAAAGTCGCTTCGCTTAAATTCACTCGAAGCTTTCTTTGTGTTGAAGCGATTCTAAAAACGCGACCGTTAAGTCAAAAAGCTCAAATGTTGATTAAATTACAAAAAAAATGTTCGACAAAGAATGAATTAGTCGACAATAAAGGTAACTTTATAATCTGCAAGCTCTTGAAAATCTTCTGAAAGATGTTAAAATTAACTTATCTATGATTGCATACTATCGTTCTTCTATCATAGATTTGACTGAATCGTACTCCTTATTTCGTTCAAACGAAATTCTCAATAGGAGAGCTTGTTAGAATTTTAAGTTTTTACAGAACTATAAACTAGGCGTCTTTTATATTCTTAAGCAAAGAGTACCATAACCTGCTAGTATCAACATGGATCATCCTTTTTAGGATAGGCCATGTTCGACTTATACCTTACCTGACTTATACTTTACCTGACTTATACTTTACCTGACTTATACTTTACCTGACTTATACTTTACCTAATGAATTTGATTTACTCTCTGATACGCGCTATATAAGTACTCTTTGAGTAAGTTTTTCGCCTGGAATTATAGTTATTATGAATAATCGACAAAGAAAAAATAGTAAATCTCTACCACCAATTACTTCAGATAAAGGATTTAATTATATTGATAATTCTTTGTGTTTATGTGGCGAGTCACTTGCAACAGAGGGTTATTCGAGTCGCCGAGAATTACTGAAAATAGGTGGATTGAGCCTATTTGGATTTTTTTCTGCTAATGCCGCTGGTCTGTTTCCACTTGGACAAGTTCAGGGGGGTACAAGTAAAGAGAAGAACAAAAAGAAGTCCAATCGTTGTATTTGGATATTTTTGCAAGGTGGGGCAAGCCATATCGATCTTTGGGATCCTAAACCAATGGCACCGCAGGAAGTGCGTGGTCCTTTTCGAACAATTCAAACAGCTTTGCAGGGGGGCATCCGGTTTACAGAGATCCTCCCGTTCACGGCATCGATTGCAGATCAGATTACCGTGATCCGCTCGATGCGGCATTCGTTTACTAATCATATTGCGGGCACCTATATAGCGCATACCGGATCTACGAATCAGCCCGATGCTGACCGCGAAGCTGCTAGCGAAGATTTTCCTGGACCAGGTCCATTACTAAACATGCTTGCACCATCTTCAAAGCATATTCCTTCGAGTGTTGCTATACCGAATTGGTTGAGTATTCCTGGTCCATCGAATCGAATGCCAGGACAATATGGTGGATTTATAGGCAGTACCTATGATTCTTTTTTGATTTCTGGTGATCCGAATCAAAAAAACTATAATCCCCCTTCCCTCAAAATTCCTGGAGAATTGACAAATTCACGAATAGCGAAGCGAGTTTCATTACGCAATCAACTCGAGGATCTGTCTCGCGGGCTGGATCAGGCGAATCGCCAGCGGCAGAATCAGTTTACTCAAGCCGCTTTGAGTCTAGTAACAGATCCTAAAATCCGTGAAGCAGTCGAACTGGAACGGGAACCGCAATCGGTACGCGACCGTTATGGGAGAACTAAAATCGGTCAATCGTTGTTATTGGCAAGAAGATTACTCGAAGCTGGCATCCGTATGGTAAGCTATAACGATTTCAACCAGCACTGGGATACTCATGGTGATTTAAAGAAACGCTATCAACATATTGTTCCTGAATTGGATCGTGCCTATTCTGCACTGATTGAGGATTTGAAACAGCGTGGATTGATCGAGAGTACGCTGGTAGTTAATATGGGGGAGTTTGGTCGAACGCCAACGGTGAATGGTGGAGCAGGTCGAGATCACTGGCCATTCGCGTATTCAGCAGTTTTAGCTGGAGGTGGTATCAAACAGGGGCTGGTGTATGGAAGCAGTGATTCGCGCGGCGCTCAAGTGGCGACTCAACCTGTCAGTCCTGCGGATTTATTGGCAACCTTCTGGCATTTGATGGGCATCGATCCAACGTCCGAAATTAAAGATCGCAACGATCGCCCTTATCTACTTTCGACCGGGAAGCCGATCGAAGCGATTTTACAGAGCTGAAATGGAACTTTGTTTTCAACTCTGTTCGATTGCTTTTTCCTACGGATAATTATTTCTTATTGCTTGTTTTTGAGGTTGGCGGAGTTGGAATTACAGGAGACAGATTTTTTGGGATCTTAGGCTGATTACTAGGCTCATCTTGCTTCCCTTCTGCGATGATCTGAGTTTTCCAATCCTTTGGAATCGGGATATTGAAGCTATTTGGAGCAAGATTCGAGTGCAAATCGTAATTCTTAAATAGCCAGGTGCTTTCGTTCCCATTTGGTTTCCAGAGCAATAAACGCGCGGGTAAATAGATACTATCCGCGATTTTCTGTTTTAATTTTGCATCGGTGATGTTGTTCACAATTCCTGGAGCAAAAAATACGATTTGAGCCTCTTTAAATTCTTGCATATCAGAAGGCCGGCGAGGATACAATCGAACATAGATATAGTTTGCATCCATCTTTTCTAATTTGAGACCATACCATTTTTTGAGATTTACTGCTTTCATACCAAAAATAAAGCCTAGCAGTGCATTCTCCTCGCCGATTTCTCGATTTTGTGCGAGCTGATGAATGATTACTTTTTTCTCTCGAAGGGAGTATTCATTCAGTGTTTTACCGTCGCTTGTATATAATTCACGATTTGAAGGATCACTCTTTTTATTCGATTTTTCCGGAACCTCTTGTAAATCGAGAAGGACATATTTGGGTTTTAACAATCGAGCATAACCCTGATGCATCTCTACGGTTTGATTGATCGCCTCTTTTTGTTTTCGAATACATTCAACCGATAATTTATCTATCCCGTTCATTTTCTTTTCCCAATCGAGTAAAATTCGATCGAGCTGTGGATCGATCTCTTGAGAACTTGAAGGGGGATTGAATCCTGGATTTCCTGAATTTGGATTCCCTTTATTCTGCGTTCCTGTATTACCGGGATTTGTATTACCGGGAAACGAGGGTGTCGTCGATTGTGCGGTCAAAAAAAAGTTGGAGCTTGCCCATAAAAAACCAACGATCCATAATCGATTTACTTTCCAAATCATTTCATCATTCCTCCTTGTTTCCAAATTCCTAGTTCCAAATCATTTCTTTAATCTGGGAAGATTATTCAATTTACTTATATCGACTTTATACCATCTAAAAGGGATTGCGCAAAGATGAAAACTTTAGTTCCAGTTTTTGAAATTCAAGTTTATTTGGGATAACTTTAACCTAAATTTCGCTTCATTTTTGGTGGTTATTTCGGTTAATTTTCTTGTTTTTAACGAGAAAACATAAATACAATTTTAACTCTCAGGAGTCGATCATTCATTTTAATAAAGACTAGGAAGATTAGGGGATTTAGATGGTTCAATCAATGGTGATCGAAATTGTAAAATATAGGCTAAATTTGGTAGTTAATCAATTCATTATTTCGACAAAATCATGAATATCTTATACAGAATGGTCATCACCGAGTTCTAACTGATCGCCGCGAAACTGAGTCTTTAATTCTTTCGCCGAGAGTCCCATTTCGGTAAAAAATCGAACCAGAGTTGCAGTATATCCATGAGTTACCCAGATATTTTCTGCTCTGGTTTCTTGAATCGTTTGTAATAGACTTGGCCAATCGGCATGATCGGAGATTATAAATCCTCTCTCCATATTTTGTCGACGTTTGATGCCACGCACTTTCATCCATCCGGAAACGTAAGCTTCTGTATGATTTCCAATCAAAGTTTGCCATTGGGTCGATTGAGTTCCAGGAGGAACGATAAGCAAAACCCCTTCTTTCGCCATTGAAGGTTGTAACGAACTCCAGGGAATTGTTTCTGGTAAGGGGATGCCGCTGTCGCGGTAGATCTGATTCATCGTTTCGATGGTGGGATGTACAACGATTGGTCCAATCTCATTATTAAGCATTGATAGAACTCGTTGCGCTTTTCCTAAACTATAGGCATAAAGAATTGTCGCTTGCCCAGTTTTTTGATTATTTAGCCACATACGGAATTTCAGATTACTGAATTACAGTAATCTTGCTGTAACTATTTGCGTGCGAAAAGAGCCAATTCGCGAGATAGCGATTGTCTATGTAGACAGCTTCCGG
>JAKBAI010000307.1 GCA_021809185.1 Planctomycetota bacterium | reverse complement strand
TGGTCAGCGGGTTTCGATCTACAACCCCAATGTTCAAGCTAAACATCCTTTATTGGGCTTGAAATTCAAAAATACTGCGGGGATGAATCTCTCTCAAGGACCGATCACCGTTTTTGAAGGCTCCACGTATGCGGGGGATACTCGAATCTTAGATGTGCAAAAGAATGAAGAACGATTGGTCTCTTATGCGATCGATTTGGGGACAGAAGTAAGTGCTAAAAATGGCAATAACACTTCTCGGATCACTAAAGTGAAAGCACACAAAGGGATCATTTACACCGAAACACTGATTCGTGAAGAAAAAGTATATGACATTGTCAATCGCACTGATAAAGATCGTGTCCTTTTGATTGAACATCCCAATCGCAAAGGTCAGGGTTTCAAGTTCACGGGTAAAAATCAGCCCAGTGAAGAAACCGCAGATCTGTTTCGCTTTGAAAGCAAAATCGCTTCTGGCAAAACCGTCAACTATTCGGTAGTTGAAGAGAGGTCACAAGGTACTCAAATCGCTCTAAGTAATTCTCCAGATGACCAGATTCGCTGGGTTATCAATTTGAATGAATCTTCAGAAGCATTAAAAGGGAAATTGCGGGAAGCACTTGGGATCAAAGCAACCTGGGATAATTCTCGACGGGAATTAGATAATATCAATCGCCGTATTCAAACGATTACCCAAGATCAAAACCGCATTCGCCAGAATTTGCGGGAAGTTCCCAAAGAAAGCAAAGCTTATAAAACTTATTTGACCAAGTTTGATGAACAAGAAACCGAAATGACTTCCTTACACGAAAAACTCAAACAGATGCAGAAACAGGAAGAGGTTTCGCGCAAACACTACGAAGAATTTTTAAGCAATCTTACCGTTGAGTAAATAGTTGAGTAAATACAATCGTTAACTAAATCATAAAAGATCAGAGACTATCTAGAAATCATTTGATCTCGATTTTCAAATTTACTTTTGAAAGAAGGGAAATCAAATTCAATCTGGAGCGGTTTCTGATCTTTTTGTTTAATTATTTCATGTATTTCCGTACTTGAATTTACTCTTTTTTCTCAATAGCTCGTATGTGTTGGGATAGACAAAAGAAAACATCTTAAGAAAACATTCCATCACACGAATAGCTTCAGAAGTTCCAATTATTGTTTTGCTGAACTAGGCTGGGAATTTAAGGAAACGATAAAGGTAATTTTGGTCATCGCTACGAAAGATTTCCAGCAATCAGACCTTTTTGAACATAAGAACTTGACGGAAATTAAATCTAATAACATTTTGAATGTTAGATTGTTCTAAGTTTAATGGTTTAATCCGAATCGATCCTCATGGATTTCTTTTGAAAATATCTCATAAGCAAAATTTGCAAGGGAATTTGTATAAGCGATTTGAATTTTCCCGATACAACCGAATTATTCCATATTTGCTTTTAAGGAAAACTTAAGAGAAATTCATTCGCTGACAGAAGAATAAAACCGATCTAATCGAGAAATTTTAATCGATATTATAGTAACTTTAGAAGATAAATAATGCTTGTCATTATTAGCGAAATCTGTATAAAGAACCACTTAATTAATGAAATTTGGGTTCCAAAATTAGAAAACCAGCCCAAAAGAAATAAAGTTTTACCATAATAATAACCGGATAATAGTTATACTGGAGCAACAATGTCGATTGATAAGAGTTTGAAACGAAAAGCAGGTTTAACCCGAAACCGAAGCGTGCTAAAGCGAACGGAACGGATTAAAGTGCTGCAAGAACAGGAAAAATTTCCCGAAGGAAGATCTCCATTTGGGCTGCCAAAAGTTCGTGTTCAAAAAGTTGTTTTGAAGAAAGCCAAGAAAGAGAAAACCGAAGAAGGCGATGCCGCCAAGAAATAATCAAGAAAAAATTTCTATGGGGAAGCAATTACCAAAATTGCTTCCCCCCATTTAAGAGAAGTAAATACGATAAGAGCACGTTTGGAGAAAAGAATCTCGAGTATCAGCACCATTTTTATCACAGGATCTTTTCACTCAATCTAATGGAGAATTGTAATCCGATCTACTGCTTCAATAATAATGTTGTTCAACGATTTTTAATTTTGCGAGCACTTTTTTAATCGATTTTTTAATTCGATCAATTGACAAGAAATGATTTACACTGCTCCAATTTACCCCATTTCAGCATCAATGAGTTCTAAAAGAATTTGGAAAGAGGTTTTAAAGTCGTGGCAAAGATAGCGATTGCCCTTGGCTCCAATCTTGGAAACAGAGCCAAAAATCTGGATTTAGCACAAAGAGCGATCCAGGGATTGACAGAACTGCGGATCATCACCTTCTCCTCATTTTATGAGACAGATCCGGTAGGGGGACCATCCGGCCAAAATAGGTACCTCAATGCAGCTCTCATTGGCGAAACGACTCTCTCATCTTATGAGCTATTAGCAAACTTACATCGCATCGAACACTCTTTAGGCAGAACACGGAGCGAAATCAATGCACCACGAACCATCGATCTGGATTTACTATTCTACGATCAGCTGATATCGACAGACAATGCTCTTCAAATTCCTCATCCTCGTTTACATGAGAGACTTTTTGTTTTGCAACCGTTGGCAGAAATCGCCCCCGATTGGCTTCATCCCATTTATAAACAATCGGTTCTTCAACTTTTAGAGCAAAAAAAATCAGCAGGGGAACCACTTCATCCCGTTTTTCATAGACGAAGACAAAAACAGGATTTAGAACCAATATTCACGGGGAAACGCTGTCTTATTACCGGTTCAACGCGCGGAATCGGCAAAGGAATCGCTGAGCGCTTTGCCGAGTTAGGCTGTAATGTAATCATCCATGGAAGAAAAACTTCTGCGCAGCAAGCCATAAAAGTCCAAAACGAGCTTAAGCAGATAAATCCTGATGGATCTTACCAACGAATATTAAAAGACTTTACCGATGTTCGAGAAGTAAATGAATTGATAACAGAGGCTTGGGATATAGGGCATGGGTTAGATTTTTGTATATGTAACGCTGGTGCTGATACGCTCACCGAAGAAAACGGCCAGCAATCGTTTGACGATAAGCTGGCAAAACTCTGGGCGGTCGATGTTCAAGCCACCGTCCGCATTTGCCGCGAAATAGGCTCTCGAATGAAAAAAAACGGCTATGGGGTCATACTGACGATGGGCTGGGACCAAGCCGAAACTGGCATGGAAGGGGATAGTGGCCAACTGTTTGCCTTAATTAAAGGGGCTATTATGTGTTTCACTCGAAGTCTCGCTTGTGAACTAGCTCCCAAAGTAAGAGCGAATTGTCTGGCTCCAGGGTGGATTAAAACGAGTTGGGGGGAACAAGCTTCCCCAATCTGGCAAAAAAGAGTGAAGGCAGAAACCCCTCTGAAACGGTGGGGGTTACCCGAAGATGTTGCTGCCATGGCAGCATGGTTGTGCAGCGACGATGCTGCCTTTCAAACTGGACAGATTATGCGTATTAATGGCGGAGTGATTCGCAGTTGATTCGGGAAATTAATAACGATCTAGCCGATATATAAATTGGCTAGATCGGTAATCAAATCCTTCTGTCAAAGAACTTATATACATTTAAATAGAAAAAAGACTCTTGCAAGGAAATTGTCAATCATTACAAGAATCTTTTTAATGCTCGTCTCTTTATCTTCGATTTACCAATCTGAACCAAGCACTTCACCCCCCTGAGGAGTGTGAGCAGCGTTAAAGGTTTGCCAGCTCACCCCCGTACTTACATTGCGAACGCTCCCATCTAAGAGCGAAAGCTGAAGTCCAGAA
Organism: Planctomycetota bacterium; assembly: GCA_021809185.1. Lineage (GTDB taxonomy): Bacteria > Planctomycetota > Planctomycetia > Gemmatales > Gemmataceae > JAKBAI01. The sequence continues at coordinate 1,224 of JAKBAI010000307.1, read as the reverse complement.
ACACTCATACTTTGTGCCATAGAGTCATTACAAGCGGTTACTTTCGGCATCGGCTGGAAAGTTTGCCAAGTATAGCTAAATTTAGGAGACCAATTATAAGTTATACCCCCACCATTCTCCGTTGGGGCATATTGATAATTGGAACTACTGTTACCATATTCATTATAATTCCAGCCCCCGCGAGTATAATTAGCAGTATAGTAGGGATCTGAAAATTTATAGGGACAATAGGCAAGCCCCTCTGTATAGGCTGCTGTATTGGAAGTACCATCCGATATTTTGGCCATCGTTAAAGAAGTATAAAGGTAACCATTATATAAATAACTCAAAGGAGCTTTAACATTGCTCCCCCCTTGTGTTAAAGAATAATCCCCTGGATGAATATAGCTTTTAATCTTTCCAGAAACTAAACTAGAGTTGTAGCCGCTATAATGCCAATTGTAGGTCCAACCTGATGAATTCGTAATAATATCACTGGAGTAAGCTTGGTTATAGACGTTCTGCTGTTCCATATATGGCAATATCACAAAAAATGCGCAACCAAGAACCATTCCGTTTTGAAATTGACTAGGGTAGCCATAGCCGTTTGGAAAGCCGCCATTAGCATCGGTATAGGAATGAGTTGCTAGTGTCATCTGTTTAAGATTATTCTGGCTTTGGGTTCTGGCCGCAGCATCTCGAACTTTTTGTACAGCTGGGAGTAATAGTCCAATTAATATTGCTATAATCGCAATAACCACCAGCAATTCAATTAAGGTGAATCCTTCTTTCATTTTCTTGGCATGATAAATCATACCTGGTTGCTGAAATCTCATCGTCATCTCCCTGTCAAATCATTAAAATTATAAATACGAAACTTATTTGAGAGTTAAGGTAATATTAAATTCTTGTTGACCATTTTGAATCGTAAACGTTAAGCCAGACTTATTAGGGTCTCCGTATTTTTCAGTCACTTTGTCGTAGATTTGCTGATCTTCTTTACTAAGTTCCTCACTTTTGTTTGGCATTTTCATTCCTTCAGGCATTTTCATTCCTTCAGGCATTTTCATTCCTTCAGGCATTTTCATTCCCTGCATCCCAGGAGGTCCACCCATCCCAGGAGGTCCACCCATCCCAGGAGGTCCACCCATCCCAGGAGGTCCACCCATCCCAGGAGGTCCACCCATCCCAGGAGGTCCACCCATCCCAGGAGGTCCACCCATCCCAGGCATCCCTCGAGGATTC
>JAKBAI010000062.1 GCA_021809185.1 Planctomycetota bacterium | reverse complement strand
GCGCTCCAAGCTTTTGATGCCGCTACGGGAGAACAAAAATGGAGTAGCCCACGAAAAGGATTCCGCGCCTGTTATTCAACTCCATTTATTTTGAATCGTCCAGATTTAGGGGAACAAATCATTGTGTCGAGTACTGCCGGAGTTACATCGTACCAAGTGAAAACAGGCAAGGTATTTTGGAATTGGGATTGGACGTTTAATAGTGAGCCTTTGCGAACCGTCGCATCTCCATTGTTTTTTGAAGATACCATCCTTGCGGCAGCAGGGGATGGGGGCGGAGCACGATCTTTTGTCGCTCTTAAACCAAATGGAAAAAAGGAATTAGGAAGTTCCGATGTAATCTGGCAACTTAAAAAAACGACTCCTTATGTCCCCAGTTTTCTTGTCCATCAAGGATATGCTTATTGGGTTACGGATAAAGGAAACCACGCTCTTTGTGTTGAGATCAAATCAGGTAAAATTGTCTGGGATGAAGTCCTAGGTTCGGGAGGAACTTCTGCTTCCCCAGTGCTGATTAATGGAATCATTTATTCTGTTTCAGAAGATGGGAAAATATTTACCTTCAAAGCATCCCCTAACTACGAATTCATATCTAAATACGAGTTAGGGGAAACAGTATTCGCATCCCCTGCAGTATCGGATGGAAAACTTTTCATTCGAACACGATCGGCACTTTACTGTGTTGGGAATCCAAAACGCTAAGTGATTGTAGTTGAAAAATAATAATACAATAAAAATGGGGGGTACAGATATACTTTATTCTGCACCCCCTGATTCTTTTATAATCAAAAATCGATTGTGAAAATGACTATTGAGATCTATGGATCTATCTTATGATGATCAATTCTATAAGCCAAGATCGATAAAAGCTTAATCCCTTTATCTGACTTTACTTATCCTTTATGAGATTTTTTTACGAGGTTATCGCGATCTCCGAAGCTGAATAAAAGAATTTAGCTACAGAGATCCCTAAGAACTCTTAAGAAAAACCTTCAAAACCACCACCAATTTAGTAAAACTAGAATCGTAGTTCCTGAAAATCAAGAATCAGCTTATTACGAAATTTGCAATGCAAGCAAGCAAAACATTGTTTCATATTTCTCTTTGATTAATTATTATAAAAGTCGATCAAGTAAAATTATTCCGGAGAGACCTTTAAGATGGTCTGAAAACCGAAATCTTTCTTACTCGCTCCATGAAACGGTTCCCAGGCAGAAATCCACAACGGATCTAAAGCGGGATCCGGAGCAAATTCTGCCGAAACAGCTTTGTACGGAATCAATTTTTTCGGGTGGCTCGCACGTAGTCCAAATTGCTGACGGATGGTATATTTCCCTGGAGCAATAACCACCGAAGTCGGCCCTCGCCGTTCATTGATCGACTTATTATCTCCGTTATTTACAGAGAATCCAGGAAAAGTTAAATCAAGCAGTGCGGTCTCATCTTTATATAGAGTCGCATGGCCCGGACAGCTCACTTCCACCAAACCCTTTCCTCCTTTAGATCGCAATAAGCCGATTAACTTCCCTTCAAGAGAAACACTGATTTTCTGATTCCCTTTTTTGGTGGGATGAATATCGATTTCTTGAGTAAGGGTAAAATCCCAACTAGCTAAGGAGTTTTTAGTTGGGTGAGCACCACAAACCGCAACCCCGGTCATGTTGATCGTTAAGATATCCGCGGTAGATTGAGAAACATCGATATTACCACCGCCCGTATGAGCAAATCCTTGTTTTTCCGGAGTCGCAGAGCTAGTCCTAGACAAGAGATCAATCACGATGGGAGGGTCAGCGGCTTGAACCACTACACCTGTCCCCAAAAAACAAAAAATCACGGCACTGCATAATAAATTCTTTTCTCGAGAGAATATTCGTTTAATCATCGCTATCTTTCTTCCTTTTGAAATTACCAAAAAATAATCATATCTACCGCAGCAGTAAATAAGTCAGGTTTTCCCTGAAATGGTCGACTATCATTGTGGTCATAACGCAATTCTGGGCGAATTCGCAAATAAGGAGCGGGCTGATAATTCAAACCGATACTGGTCTCCGTATAAAGCCCAGCGAAACCGGTCCGCATCCCTTGAACGTCATCGAAAACTTCAACGCGCAGATTGGCTAAAAGTTCAGAATTGACTCGATAACTCAAATACTGAACTGCTGAATACCAATTTGCAAAACCGATATTCGGCACCTGCGTCGTATAACCGTACAGCGCATCGAGAGTATAATTGAGGCGATCATTGAGTTTCTGGGTGACAATCAAATCGACCAGGTTAGGATTATGAAATTGATGAGCGGAATCGTATCGCCCTTTTCCCAAAATGGTCGATAAGAGAACCGAAGTAGCCCCGGTGGGAGGAGCCCATTTAACACTACCCAGATAGTAGGGGGAATCGGTCGGGCCAATGAAATTGTCATTCCCTAATACCAATCCGTTCTGGACACTCCAGGTATCATCCAGTTTTGTCGTGGTTAAGATACCTGTATGCGTGAAGGGATCATACTCGAAAAGATAAGAATGCGATAGGAATAGATTTTGAGTCGCATCGATACTTTCCGCTCCGAACTGGGTAAAGAACCGCCCCACTTTAATATCCATTCCATGCGCTATCGTAGGAATGTAGGCTTCTCCGTAAAATTGGACTGGATCGATCCCATAGTAATTCGGTTGACCGTTTTCTGCGGTTAACTGTTTATCGAATAGATTACGGGCTACCGTAAAGCGATAATCGGTACCAGGAAGGATCGTATCAGACCGGAATCCCCAGGTAGGAGTAGTTGAAGATTGATCAACCGTTCTTTCAAAACGCAAATAGTTTTGCGGCATGATAAAGCGGTTCCCTTCGAAATTCATCGCATAAGGAAACAAATTACCGGAATTGGTTGCGCCTGTATATGCCAATTGAGTCCATCCATAAACCGATAATTTATTTTCATCAAGGAGAGAGCCGTAATAGGTTCCCTGTAATAATTTCATAACAGCGGTTCGATTTATGGCAGTAGTCGTGGGAATTAATTCCTCTGGTTTGGATAACTCTGTTACCGGAGTTTCTTCCTCGACTGGTGCTTGTGTAGGAGGTTCTTGTCCAATTAAGCACATTGTAAAAAGTATCGTTAACAAGGGAATCCGTTCCTTTTAGCATCATAAAGTTTGATTGAGTGAAGGATCATAATGGTTCATTCAAGTCCTTGTAGTATCGATAACTTCGAAGAATGGATTTAATGATAATGATGTTAAAGAAAAGAAGACCTGTTAAAATAGGCAATGTGTAAGCCTGAAAAATAGAATCTAATTTGAATCGGTTTTTTTGCATGAAAAACCCATCGATTCTCGGCATAAATCCAGAATTAATATGGTATTTTGCAATAGCTAGAATCGTCGTTTAAACCCTGAAAAAGCTCCAGGAACGACTTTTTGCGTGATCAAAAGCAAAATCATCCTAAAAACATCCGATGGATTCGTTCGATTTAAATCCCGGTCATTTCCTTGGGGTAGGAGCAAATGGAGATTCTTTTAAACGATCACCAGGGCGAACGGCACCCCCAACTCCGAGCAACTCAGGTTGCCGAGCGATTTTATCGGAAAAGACCTGTAGATCACGCATAATCGGTTCTAGATAGCGGATCGTTTTATTGACTCCCGCTAACCCATCGGCAATCTGATTAAAGATAGTCGGATCTGAAAAGAATTTGGGAATAGTTCCTTCCCCTTTGGCAAAAGCTTGTAATAATTCTCTGAAATCCATAACCCCGCGTGCAATCTGATCGGTCCCAACTTCAACATTTTGTAATATTTTCCCGCCACGCTCGGCTAAATTTTGTGTGATCTTCCGCACATCGCCAACAACTCCACGAACATCGGCTAAAGCATCTTGAACCGGTTGCAAAAATTGATGAAAATCCATCTTAGCTTGTTCAAAGAATTTTTTGGCATCTTTACTCCAATCCGTTAAAGTTGTTTGAACCGTTTGGACTAATTCTGTTCCATCTTTAAGAAACGGCTCGAGCTGATTACTCGCTTTTTGTAAGTTTTGCATAATTTTGGTTATCTCTTTGCGGTTCGCATCATTGAAGGTATCCCCGATTCTTTCAAGGGTCATCGTCGTAGTCTCGATTGCCTTTACGAATTTGGGCTCATTCAGTTTAACCGATTTAGCAATATCTTCTACGGAAATGGAGACGGTATTGACTATCTTCTTGACATCCTGAGTAATCGCGCGAAAATCTTTTCCAAAACCAGCCGCATTGCTCAACAGATCGCGAATATCGTCAACAGAACGAGTGATCATCGGCACTAAATCTTTAGCAGAATGGCCGAGATCGGCAAATTCCTTAAGTGTCGATTGTAATTGCGGTCCGACCTCTTCCAATTTTTTTAGAGAGGCTCGAATTTGATTCAATGTCTGTTGTGCTTCTGGTAATAAGTCCGTTGCGGAACTGACAATCTGTCGTGCATTTAAGGGAGAGACACCAGTAATCGTAGTACCCACAGGAATAATCTCCCCTTTTTCCGCAGGATGTGGAAATTTTGGTAAAAAATCGATCGCGGCATCTCCAACAATCAAACCTCGCGAGATGATAACATCATCGGTTGTTCTGGGAAGGTATTTACGCTCCAAGTTAAGACCGACGAGCACAATCCCTTCTTCTGAATCAAGATTTACGGAAGAGACTTCTCCGATGCGAACCCCTGATCGGCGCACTGGTGTTCCCACTCCAATGCCTGGAGCATCGGTAAATGTGACAATATAATTGTTGTGCGGTTGAAACCAAGTGGTAATTCCACCAAAAAAGATTGCTAGAAACGCCATCAAGATTAGAGAGATAAAAATAAATACACCAAGTCGAAATCGCTGTTGCTGTCCTTCATTCATGGCTACTTACCTCCCAGAATTTCCTCTTGATTCGCAAACAAGTATTCATTCGATCCGTTTCGTTTTTTTGGACAAACACCAGGTCGAAAAATCGAATCCATTGAAATCAACTCCCCCCTCTGATTTTACTATGGTATGATCGGTTCTCTCACCAGGGAAGCAATGAATCGGGGTTTATGTGCCTAACTCGATGAACAAAAGATTCGATTATTTTCGTCGTATCTCCATGTCTCATTAAAATCTGAATTCAAAATGTTCTCTGCTATTTCTTAAATCATTCACTTCCTGATCCAAACTAAAATTATTTCGCATTTCCTTGGATAAAGCGTTGGATTCTCTCATCTTCAGCTCTTCTGATTTCTTCTGGTGTACCATCAAAAATGATCTGCTTCTGATCGGATTCCAATCGGCTTAAAGGGAAAAGCATAATTACTCGATCAGCAACCTTAAAAACAGTTTTCATATCATGAGTAACAACAATACTGGTGATCAATCGTTTTTTCCTAGTTTGCAGAATCAATTCATTGATGACATCACTCATTATCGGATCTAATCCAGTTGTCGGTTCATCGTACAACATAACTTCCGGATTTAAAGCTAAAGCACGCGCTAGCCCAACTCGTTTTTTCATCCCTCCTGATAATTCTGATGGAAGCTTTTTAATCACATTAATCGGTAAACCAACTTCAACGAGCTGTTGTTCTACAATCTGATTAATTTGATTTTCTGGAATTTTTTGAGATCGTAGTCCAAAAGCAATGTTCTCAAAAACATTCAGACTATCGAATAATGCTGCTCCCTGAAAAAGGAATCCCATTCGTAATCGTAATTGAATAAGCTCTTTTTGTCGCAGATTTGCCAAGTTTTTTTGCTCAAACATTATCTTGCCATTCGTTGGCTGAAGCAGAGCAACAATTAATTTGAGCAAAACGGTTTTGCCACAACCACTTTCTCCGATAACAACAACCGTTTGACCTTTAGGTATAGAAAAAGAGATATCCTTTAAAATCGTCTGGTTGATGAAATGAAGATCGACCGTTTCAAGTTGAATGATCGGTGCAATAGGAATAACAGGAATTTGTGGATTTGGGGATTCCGTCATTTTTATCTAACTCCTGTAAATAATTCGAATTAAAATCGTTGATGTCCCTGAGGATCGATCATCTCCCGGAGATAGTTCGAAACATAGCCAAAGAAGAAATCGAGAATTAAAATTGCAATGAAAGACATGACGAAAGCTTCGGTTGCAGCTTTGCCAACTCCTTCAGCACCGGCTTGACTACGAAAGCCGCGGTGACAACAAACCAGAGCCAGAACCCCGCCAAACAGGATCGATTTCATTAATCCCGTCCCCACTTCCCATAGACTGACATAATGAAAAGTTTGCGTCCAAAAATGATGACGATCGATCCCATATAAATTCAGGCAGACAAAAGTCGATCCGAAAATCCCAGCGGAATCAGCAATGACTGTCAGTAGCGGAATTAACATCAAACAAGCGATAAACCGGGGTACTGCTAGGTAGTGAACTGGATCGACTCCAAGACATGCAAGTGCATCGATTTGTTCCGTAACACGCATGGTAGCTAGTTCGGCAGCAATCGAACTGCCGACACGCCCTGCAAGCATCACTGCTGCTAACACCGGTCCAAGCTCACTCAAGATTGCGGCATTACTCACCGATCCTACCGAAGTATCAAGCCCGAATGGATGAATCTGCATATATGTTTGCACGGCAAGCACCATGCCAATAAACATCCCCGTTATAACCACTACGCCTACGCTGCGAACACCGATTGCAAAAGAAATAGGAATGATTGTTCGGTAAATTACCCGCCAATTGAATAGAGAGCCTTCGATGGTATATATAGAAAAAAAGGCCCAATCTCCAAGCCCTTCCATCCAAGAATGGAAAACAGCATATCCATGCTGAAGTATGGGAAATTTGAATATATTTTTTGGGATCATTCATTTCCCTCCGTTCGATTCTGGATTAAATAATCGACGCTTCGATTGATTCCCTCGAAAAGATTAAGGAAATGCTGCGCAAAGAAAACTTCTTCTCTGGTCATGAAAAAATGGCACCTTTTAATTCCTAGAGCAAAGTCTGTATTATCAGTTGAACAATATCAGTTGAACTAGGAAAAGCGGAGATTCGCAAAGAATAACGATCATCAAAATTCAAGAGATGAATCAATCTCCCAGGACAGCGCTGCCGCACACCGGCTCTCCATTTTTCCATTCGATCCAGATTCGGGTTCTTTCATTCCAGGTAAATCCGTTAAAATTAGGTTCGATCGGTTTAGAATCGGGATCGAAAATTTTTTCTATCGATACCATAGAGATAGGCCGACCTTTTCCAACAATTGGCGGTTTACGAAACTCTGCAAACTGATTTGCGACGAGAATTTCATGCTGATTCATAATAAATAGAAAAATCGACAAGGCCCCCAAAAGACCATTTTGAATCCAGATTAAATCGATGATCATGAATAATAACGCTAAGAAAGTTCCTAATGACCCCGTTATCAGAGTTGACCGTTGGCGACCAACATAGAACGAATTGGCCGCGCGTAAAATATAGGCCAAGTCAAATGGAAAAGCAGGGGTGAGATTCAAGAAAACATATATCAAAAAAAGATAAAAAAATCGTACCCAGAAAACTTCGGTCCAAGGAAAAGGATTAGACCATTGTATCTGCTGGAGATCGAAACCTAACTGGAGGAGAGCGGCATAAAGCACGGTCAAAATCAGGATAAGAAATAGATCCGAATAGAAATACATCATTAATTCGTGTTTGGGGCGTTCAGAAAGTCTCGTAAGTCTAGTCATGCCACAAATGGGGTAAAAAAAGATGTCACGGACTTTAAGTTGCCAACAATAACCGCAAATCACTCGTACCATCTGATGAATAAAAATAGCGATTTGCAACAGAGAAAAAACTGCTAAATTCAATAAAGCATTTTCCCAGGTTGTATAAACCAGAAAATAAACTAAGATCGATAATGGCACAAACAATTGCGTCCAATGAAAGAACAAGGGGATCCCAAGTAGATGGAGTAATTTCATAGAAAATCGCAGAGAACTTTGTGGTATTTGATGATTCCCGCTCATAATAGAAATAATTTTGCAACTGAAAAGAATAAGACGATCCCAGTAACATCAACGAAGGTTGATACAAATGGGCTTGAAGCTAATGCTGGATCGATTTTCATTCGCTTGAAGACTAAGGGGAGCATGGAGCCGATAATTGTCCCACACAGACAAATCAAGCCCACTCCGATACCAAGCGTAAGCATGAACAGCCATTGGTTTACCGCGATATAGGTATCGCTGTAAACCAGTCTTTCCCTACTGACAAAGGTAGCGCGGATCAACCCGATACCACAAAGCACCGTTCCCATGGCGATTCCCATCACCATCTCTTTGCGTAAGACACGCAACCAATCTTTGGTTCCAATCTCTCCCAGGGCTAAGGCTCTCGTAACCAGGGTTGCCGCTTGTGTACCAGAATTCCCACCCGTGGCGATACATAACGCGATGAAATACTTCAAGACGACAATTTTCTCTAAAGCATCTTCGAAAATCGTCAGAGCATTGTAAGTCAACATCTCTGCCAAAAAGAGACAGGACAACCAAAATGTTCTTTTGCGCCAAACCTGGAAAAAACTTGCTACCATGTAGCTATCGAGAATATCACCAACACCCCCTTGCTCATGAATCGCCTTAGTCGCTTCGGCTTCGATCAGATCGATTATGTCATCATGCGTGACAATCCCGACTAGCCGATTATCTCGATCGATTACGGGAATCGCAAGAAAGTCGAATTTCCTTAAAATATCTGCTGCAATTTCTTTGGGATCATCGACATGAACAGATACGAGATCGACTTTCATCAATTTATTGATAGGAGTTTGCGGACTGGTTAAGATCAAATCACGGAGAGAAACCATGCCTAATAATTTTCTCGAAGTTTCATCGAGAATATATATATAATAAATGGTTTCGCTATCGGGGGCTTGCTGGCGCAGTCGAGATAATGCTTCACTAGCGGTTAAATGGACGGGAAGCCAAGCATAATCCGTGGTCATTAAACTGCCGATCGTGTTTTCTTCATAACGAAAAAGTTCAGCAATATCTTTTCTGTTCGCTTCGTCTACCAATCGTAAAAGTGCTTCCGCAACATTAGCATCCAAGCGGCGCAACAGATCGACGCGGTCATCATGCGACATCTGCTCGATGAGACGAGCAATGTGTGGTCTGCCGGTACCTGCAATCAATTGATCTTGCCATTTTTTGGGGAAATATTCAAATATAGATGCTTGAGTCTTGACTTCGGTTTGGCCAAGTACTTGCCATACTTCAGCAACGGTAAAATCTTCCTCACAGAGAGTATCCGCAACCGTGACTGGATTGAGACTTTCACAAAAGTTCTTTAAACCACTGCTAGAATTTTCACGGATAAGATGTTTGACTTCCGGGGCAAATAATGGATTTGCCATTGTAGTTACTCTCCTTCCCAGGTAGAGGGTAAGGAAGAATTCGAGGGAATAGGATCGATAACGATATTATCGATCAATCGAGTTCCACCTAAAAAAATGGCAACCGCAACGATGGTTTTTTGCTTTATAATCCTCTGCGGTTGTAACGTATGGTAGTCCACCACTTCGACATAATCGATTTTGAATCCCTCGATCGATTTTAATCGAGTGGTCAAAGTTTCTCGTAAAACATCGCTCCTCAATTCTCCCGCTTCGACTAGACTTTCAACTTCGAGAATGCTCTGATATATTTTACTTGCTTTCGCTCGATCATCTGGAGACAAATACCGATTCCGTGAACTCATCGCAAGGCCATCGTTTTCACGAACGGTAGCAATTATTTTTATCTCGATTGCTATATTTAAATCGGTTGTTAGCTGTTCAATAATTCTTGCCTGTTGGATATCTTTCGCCCCAAAATAAGCATAATCGGGTTGGACAATACCGAAAAGTTTTGTAACAATCGTCGTAACCCCTCGGAAGTGACCAGGTCGGCTAGAGCCACATAGAAAATCGCCGAGCTGATCGACTGTGACCCACGTTTTCTGAATCTCCGGGTAGATCTCATCAACGCTGGGGTGAAAGATCATCGTTGCCCCAGCTTTCTGGGCTAACTCGATATCTTCAGCCAAAGTTCTCGGATAACGCTCAAAATCTTCATTGGGACCAAATTGAGTTGGATTGACGAAAATCGATACGATTACTTCATCACATTCCTGCCGAGCCTCTTGAATGAGTTTGCCATGGCCAGGATGTAGAGCACCCATCGTTGGTACCAGACCAATTTTTTTTAATTTCAATCTGCTTTCACGTACCAAGTTTCGAATTTCCAGAATTTTACTTACTATTTTCAAACCCATTGATCATCTAACCTATTTGATAATCGATTCACCAATAAATCGATCGATTTTGAACTTTTTCCTAAATTTCTATCCCTTTTCTGCTTCAATTATCATTTGCAAATACGATCTTTTTTCCGCTCTTTCGAGATTTAATAGCCGAACTAATTCTAAAATTATTTCTTCAGCCTGCTCTTTTTTACTCGAATCTGTTACGATTTCGATCTCCAGAAAGCTGCCCAATCCATCTATTTGATCCACACAAAAATGAATGGGAAATCCTTCCAACATACTATCGTAAACTTTTCTGATTTTTTGCACAACCGCAACATGACGATAACCCAGCAATTGTAATAATTTTCTCGCTTTTTCATAGCCATTTTCCTCAGCTTCGATTTTTAATTCAAGTTCTTCCCGAACTTTGATATTTCCTTTCTGGTTTGGTCCTTTATAAGTGAAATGATTCAAATTACCATAGGTTCGAATGCGAAAAACTTCATCCGTTTGTTGAAAATCGCGATCAGGAGCATTATAGTAGTCATCTTTCTCTGTCAATTCTTCTACGAATATAGCACCTAATTCTTTTATTTTGGTGATAACGAAGTCCGGATTTTCCAGGCGAAACTTCACTTCCATTTCAAGTGTCATGCAAATTCCTTTACTTTTTTGCTATCGATTATCTAAAATAAGTTTAGAGGAATTAACTCTTGGGTCTATAAAGATAGTTTCAAAAAAGCGAGTTTTATGCCAAACTTACATACCGTTTGTGCTGTGGGAGAGCTTCCAGAAGGTCAAAACGGAACCATTGATGTTCACGGAAAAACAATTGCTATTTTCCATTCGGGAGGAAGTTACTTTGCGATCGATGATACATGCCCTCACATGGGGGCTTCTCTAAGTTCGGGATGTGTTGAAGATGGAATTGTAACCTGCCCCTGGCATTATTGGCGATTTCGACTAAATGATGGAGCTTGGGCTGATAACCCGCGCGTTAAAATTGGCTGTTATCCAGTCAAAATCAATGATGGACTGATTCAGGTAGAAATTCCGGATCCTCAACCAAAATAGATGCAATATCTGGAACTTCATCGATCGACTATCGAATTTGAACTAAAACGAATCGACAGGGATTGATCTCGGATCCCATGTTCGACTCTTTGAAGTTGGCAAATTCAAATCAAAATACGATTAAATTCTTGATGAAATGAGATTCAGTAAAAAATAAAATCATAATTAAATTATCGATCATTCGGAGGGAAAACTTGATGAAACGAAAGGTACTTTGGTTCCCATTCATTGCTATTTGCTTGTCAATCCAACCTGCAATTTCTCAGAATATTCCCCCTTCGAATCGGTATAAAGCCCAGCAATCTTCCGAAGTAAGGATGATTCCAATTGCCGAGACTAAATTAATTATGGAAGGGATCATTCATAACAATTTTAGAGCTTTGGAAAAAACCCTTCGAGGGAAGCCCAATGGCGAAGAGGCTTGGTTGATAATACGCGGCCAAGCACTTTTAATTGCAGAATCCGGCAATTTATTGTTATTACGTCCCCCTAAAAATGAGGGGAAAGCGAGCTGGTACAATCAGTCGTTAGTTTTAAGGAATACGGCCAAACTGATAGGGGAATATGCTTCAGATCGTAAATTAATCGAGGTCCGTGATCAATTTGCCAAGCTGAGTAATGTTTGTAATAGTTGTCACCAGAAATTCCAAGTTAAAGAATCGATCCATATTTTTGGAGAGGAATCGCCTCGAAAAGAATAGAAAAATTTAGTTGCTATTCTTTTCGAGTCTATAGATTAGATCCAAAATAACCATTGATATTCCTAGTTTCAAATTCTTCGAGTGAATCTGAATTTTATCAGATTCATTATTCGTTGATTTCTAGTTGATTTCTTGTTTAGCTCTCAAAGAGACATTGGCAAGTAGTTCCTCACCCGTCCAACGAAAAGCGGCTTCATGCGGACAAGCAGCAACACAAAACGGCTCCCGTCCAGGGCTAATAAGATCGGTACAAAGATCACAGTTTACGGCGCGGCGTTGAACTTGAGCAACCATACGATGTGTTTGGCCGAGCATTTGAGGTTCCCCTTGAGTGGGAACCATATGAATAGATCCATAAGGGCATTGTCTTTCACATAGCCCACATCCGATACAATGATTTTCGATACGAATTTCGAGTGATTCCTTGACTCGATGGATCGCATCGACTGGACAGCCTTCCATACAGTAAGGTTTGTGACAGGAGCGGCAAGAGGTTGCAACGAGAAAATCTCCGAATCGGTTCCCTTCCCGTAATAATCTTGCATGACCATCATGCGAATCAGCGCAAGCTCGGGTGCATTCATCACAGCGGGTACAACTATTTAAATCAAGAACCAATAACTTCTGACCCTGATAAAGTCCTTGTTCGATAAATTGGCTTCGGAATTGTTCTTCGAATCGTTCCTGTCTCAAATTTTGTTGAATTAAGGTATCGATACGTTTTGCTATGAAGCGAACTAAAGGTTCTCGCGAAGCGTTGCTGTAACCTATTCCAGCTAATTCATCTAATTCAGCAGGGCTAAGCTTACAAAGATTAATGAATGTTTCCGCGGGAATGACCAAAAGCTCCACATCGTCCAGAGCGATACAGGTAGCCGTCCTTCGCCCAACTTCAGATTCAGGTAAAAGTCTTCGAACTTCATCAAATGATTCAGAAAGGATCGCAATTTCACCAAAATATTGACCAGCTTGCAGATAGGTCAATATTCTTTCTGTTCCCGTCCGATCCAGCTCGCGTAGAACTTTGACAAATCCATATCGAATTATAAAGAAATCCCCTTTAATCGCTCCCTGTTTCAAGAGAACTTCCCCACGAGCAACCCTACGAATTTTGACTTTTAAATCAGGGTTTTCTTGACTAAAGAAGAATTTTTTCACCCCTTCTTGTTGAGTTGGTGTCAGCTCACGAAAGAGATCACCGCCAGAACGTAAACAGGTCTCTAAAGCTCGTTCTTTATATTTTTCATCAAGAATGGGTCGAGCAGCAGGGCTGCGTTGAATCATATCCAAAATATTTCGGGTAACTTCAAGAATAATCCCATCTTCCGCCATTCGGAGGGAAGCAGTTCTTGGTTTACTCGTTAAACAAGCCATTTCTCCAAGGATCAAATCATCACAGGGTCGAAGGCGTTTTTCTCGTTCTGTCGGATTATTAGGTAATTGACCAAGATACCGATCTGCATCGGCATCACTAATGATTTCTCCTTCATGCAATTCTTTTTTGTTACTAAGAAAAGGAAGAATCGAACCTAGGAACCCTCTTCCACTATGAAGTGTTTTTTGGAAACCAAAGCGGATTTCAAATTTACCCTGGAGCAGAAGAAACGCCGTTGAACCGAAGACCCCCTCTTTACAAAGTAGTTCCCCTTTTTTTAGTTTCCGAAGCCGAATAGCCCCTTCGTTCCAAAGTAGATAGGGGTAAGGGATTCCTCGGAATAAGCCAGAGACTTTCTTGACCTGATGTATATCCAAACCCGCAAAATGTTTGATAAAAGTATTGATTTTATAAAAACTGAATCGCCGGATAATATCTTGCGCACGTCGAAGCAACGGTTCTGGAAACTTCAGTGCAATTAAAGATAATCTTTGTTCAGGAGAACATTTCCAGTTTTGTTCTGAAAAAGCGGAAGATTTAATCTGTTTCATCAGGTGATTTAAAAAAGATTCAAGCCGGGAAGTATTATTGTCGACTTTATCGAATTCATCCGCATCAAATAGAAGGTGCAATAATTCGAATTCATCGGCATGAATAAAAACCTCGGGTAAGTCTACCGTAGGGTCTTCGTGACGATCCTCCATTTCTGGCCAAGTTCGCGGATGGACTCGGCGTTCTAAAACAAGAGCACCTGTGGGACATTGGGTCATACACTCTCCGCATTGTTTACAAGAGGAGTCGTTCATGAGATTATCTAGATCAAAACTGATCCGAGTTTTCTTCCCTTTTCCGGTGTGTCCAATAATCGAAAATTTTTTGATATCGGTACAAGCACGAACACAACGATCACATAAGATACAAAGATCGTGGTCTACGGAAATAGAACGGGAAGAATAGGGGAGTGGGGATTCCGAAACAGAGAGCATTTTTTTGGATGCACTTTTACTCTTAGATACAGCAGAGCTATTCGAATGATCCTTTAAACCTAATTCCTGGAGGAAGGGGATAGGGCGAGATGATGGGTGCAGATCGAGATTTCTTCCTAGACTATCTGGAGATTTACAGGGGAACGGGGATTTTTCAACACCGAGAAAATCAGCGATTCCTTGCAATTCATTTTTATAGAGATTATCCCGATTGGGATTTGGGGATCGGTGATCGCCAATCAACAAACTGGTGATTACCTTCAAAGATTTGTCTATTTCTTGAGCAATTTTTGTCGGTTTGCCATTCTCATCGACTTCACCACGTGTATGAACCACGTAGCCATCCCCAACGCGATGTTGGCAAGCGGGAGACAATTTACGTGCCGATCGGCCCGCTTCAATATTTACGGAACACATCCTGCAGACCCCGACCGGATCGAGGTAATCCCGGTGGCAAAGAACCGGAATTCGTCTTTGAAGTTCATCTTCACTCCAGATTTTTTTGTAGACAAGAAAACGAGCTACGTCGTAAATGGTTGAGAAACGGTAAAATGGAATACCTCCTCGGTACCGTTTCAAACCCCGTTCATCTCTTGCAATTTGCGTTTCAGGAAAATTAGGAATATGAATACCATCTAACGTAATCGACACTGTTTTCTTTAAGCGCTCGCGGACATCTTTTTCCTGAATACGAACTCGACCATCTTCTTCGCGGGATGTTACTGGTTCATCACTTAAATACAGAGGAAAATCTTCATCCATTTTGCAATCTCTTACTATCTATTTTCAAAGTAGTTTTATGAACTTTTCGTTTAATCTAATATCTAATTAAATATTCAATTCAAAATATTATTTTTGGGTAATTTCATTACCAAACCAATTCAAGTTTTTTCAATCAAGCTAACTTTCATCCGGCCATTCTCTGGGAATTATGAATAATATTTAGCTTGGTAGCTCCTCTGGGAATGATCGATAGATTGAATATAGGCCGTTCGGTGCTGATGTTCCCAACGAACAAATCGAAGTCTGTTTCATTGCTTGGGAAAGATCTTCGACTTGAATTTTGGTCTCTTTGGCATCGATTTCCTTAGCAGTAAGCTTTTTGCCCAAGGCAACTAATTTATCGGATCCAATGCGACAAGGGACACATTTTCCGCACGATTCATTGGCAAAAAACTCAGATAAGTTTATCGCTTCTTGCAATAATTTCCCTTTTCGTGTCGTATCGTAAATAACGATACCGGCACCAAGTAAAATATCTATATCGGTCCGTAATGGACGTGGCAAATTGCGAAACACGTTCAGATCTAAGGGGAGATATTCCACTTTGAAGTCATTCGCTCTCAGAGTTTCTAGGGTAAGGAGAATTCGAGAATCTAGATCGATACGAGTATCCCATTCGGATTTTTTTCGGCGATAACGATCGCGAAGGGAAGGCTTTGCTCGAGCCCCTTTTGTAGGCGATGCAATACCTGTCTTTTGGTCGATATCGAACGGAACGACATTCTGAAACCCTTTAGTAGAACCAACTTTTAATTTCAAAAAACTCGGTGGTTGGTCAATGGTTGCAAAGGAAATCGGTTTTTCTGGGAGTGGGTAATTGCCATACATATTTTTCCAGTCATCGAACTGGGTCGTATTGCAATCGAGGAGAAAACTAAAAAAAGGATCGATTTTTTCTTGTTTGGTTGGAGAATCAGCAAGACTTTCCCATTCTGATAGTAATTGAGTGCACCAGGAGATAATCGTATGACGAAACTCTAAATCGGTTTTAAGTTTAGTGATTTCTTTATTGATCGAATCGAGCTGATGCGGTAACTTTCTGGGGAGGAATCCAGCAGAAGGTCCGGAACTAGCAACCGCATAAATTTCAGCACCCGGATGAACAATCCCTCCTGCTAAATTTTCGATGAGATTTTTCAGTGGCATACCGATTGGAACTTCATAAACTCCAGGTTTTTTTACATCACCGCTAATCGAAAAAAGCCGTTTTCCTTTATACAGAGAAGTAGTCTGATCATCTGTTTTGTATCCTAGTCCCGCATACCAATGCCCACCATTTTTAACGATCGAAGGTACCCAAGAAAGAGTTTCTACATTGTTGACAACCGTCGGTTTTTCGTTTAGCCCATTGGCTTGAGGTTCAGGCGGCCGATTTCTCGGTTGACCACGACGATCCGACATCGCTTCAAGAAGGGCACCTTGTTCACCACAGATATATCCCCCAGGACTAACAAATGCCTCAACAGTGAACCGCCGATTATTATTCGTTGCCACTCGTAATTTTTCGCCACAAACGCCCACATCTTCCGCCGCTCGGATCGCAGCACGGACTTTGGCTATCGGTTCTAGATATTCGTGGCGGATGAATATATAACCGGCTTTGGCATTTAGCATTAGCCCTGCAAGGATAACACCTTCAACAACTAAATGCGGATGTTTAAGGAGAAGTTCACGATCTTTGAAGGTTCCAGGCTCACTCTCATCGCCATTACAGACAATATACTTTTCCCCTTCATTGCTTTCCCAAACGTCCAACCACTTGCGAAACGCGGGGGCTCCCGCTCCCCCCATTCCCAGCAAAGTCGCCAATTGTAGTTCATAAAGTTTAGGATGAATTTTTTGAATTTGATCTTCGGATAATCGGGCCACGACCGCGCCAGGTAAGGCAGGGAGTATGGGGGTGGGAAATTTTTCAAGAAATTCACGAGCTGTTTGATAACTATTTTCCGTATTGTCTTTCGAATAACAATCGATATCCCAAGGACGATTGTTATGAATGGGGTAAAACTCATCCTTATCTGGAGTAATTTTTCCTGAAGAGTCATCTTTAGATAACTGGTCTATACAAGAAGTAATATATTCCCATGCGGCATCGGTCGAGTGAGAAAAATCGAAATGCCGTCCAAAAACTTCCTCTTCGAGAGGATCCTCCGGATCATGCCGGGTCATAAGCATTACGGGTGCGCGGTCACATCTTCCAAGACAAGAGGCTCCGCTAATATGAACCCCGCGCTCATGAAACTTTCTTTCTAATTCTTTGAATCGTTCTTCTCCTGATCCAGCAAGATGACAAGCCATATCGCGACAGATATGCACCTCAATTTTCGAAGGTGGACTGTTTAATCGAAAGTGAGGAAAGAAAGAGGCCACCTCTTGGATCCGGTAAAGGGGGACTTGAAGTTCTCGAGCCAAAAGTTCTAGTTCATGATCAGGGAGAAACCCTTCATGAGCTTGAATTTCTCGGAGTCTTTGCACAATAACGCCTGGGCGAAATGGTGTATTATCGGTTGTGGCCATTGCTTTTGTTTTTCATCCCATCTAAACGATTTAATCGATACGAATGCCGATTTCTCGAGCCATTCGACTTCATTCAAATAAGCTTTTTGTTGGTACTTCTCAATACTGAACCAACACTTCCATGTAATTCGCTCATTCCTTTGGAGGTATGCTCGTTTTCCCTTGGCGATATTCTTCTGCTGTTTTGAGTTTGGTATTCTTTTTCGGATCACGTTCCGAAGTAGCAATCCCTTGTAACGGATTATCAGCACCATGGTAGGAATGGCAATCGGTACAACGATGGGTCACCCCGCCCAGTTTCTTACCTTGAATTGTGTATTTGGGAGCGTGGCACTCTTGGCAACTCGTCATCCCTAAAATTCCAATCGGTTCCAACTCTGAATAACTCGTATTCCCATTTTTTGAAGTTTGATAATATTTACTGGGATGGCATTCCTGGCAATTCATTGTGCGATGAGCAACATGACTAAAGCGGGAATTTTTAAACCAGATCGTGTCGAGACGAGCAGGTATAAATTTTATATTAGCGCTTCGATTTTCAACCAATGGATCAGCACTATTTTTCATGGAAGGGGAAGATTTCGCAACAGAACGATCGGCGAGATGACATTTCCGACAAGATTTTTCACTCTCGAAAATATCGGTCAAAAGTCGATTACTCAGTTCTTTTTGTCGCATCAATAAAAGATTCTCGTCTTTCTCAGGTTTACGATCTACATTAGAAGTACTATCGAGTCTATCGATTTTTTTCTGAAAATCTTTTTGATATTTTGAAAAATCTTTAGTGATCAAAGCGTTTGTTACTCTCTCCCTGACTAATTCCTCAATTTGTTTAGGGGTTTGGCGGTGGGGGATATCTATTTCCATCGAAAGCAGGCCCATTTCTCGGCTCGCAATCTGATTAAGCTGCAAAGTGTGACAGGCTTTACAATGAGATTCGTAGTTGATAGGAAGCATATAAGCGCCGTCAGGGCGAGCAGGATTTAAGACCGCTCGGGGTTGCCCTTGAAGTAAAGAATTCAAAGAAGTTATTTGAAGATCTGATCCCATCCGATTTGGATTATTTCCGGGATAAGTTCGTTCCAATTGGTGGCAATTCGAACATTTGAGCTGAATCGTCCCATCTCCTAAAGCGTTTTCTTGATAAAGAGCTCGATACTTCGCATCGATTTGATCGATTTTCCAAACTGATTTTTGTTGTGCCTGAAATCTCATTCCAGGTGCCATATGAATGGAGTGAGAAAATTTCAGCTTTCTTTCATAAGACTGCCCCTCTTTTTCTTCTTTTAATTTCCGAATCTCCGGATGAAGTGTTTTAGGATCACCCGTAGGATCCATATGTCCAATCATGCTCCAACTTTTTTGTTTCTTGGAATCTTTGCACCATTCGGACAGATTCGAGTGACAGTTTGTACATTGGGGATCTTCTAATTTTGTCAAAGAAAAAGAGGCCCCCTGATGATCATGGTGGCACGAAGCGCAATTGGCATCGATCATCTTGCTATTATCAGATAAGTTGGAGTGATGAGATGCCGCTCCATGGCATCCAGAACAGCGGAGATTCGACCAACGAGAATTGATAGCGAATATACTGTTATCTTTTTCTTTCAATTCAGAATTGGGGATATGACAGGCATCACACTTATCGTTCCAAGCAGAATGAACATGGGTAAGCTCTCCCCGAGAATTATAATATCCCTTTTCGGAAACATTTCCAAAAACGAAATAAATACAAATCGCTATGGATATAATTAACGCAATCAAGGCAAAAAGGCCTCGCCACCATTCGAACCCTTTTGGAGTGTAGAAATAGTGATGATTTTCTTGAAACAGATCACCTTTTTCTCGATTGTTCATTATATACTCAGCGATATTTTCAGGTTTTTTTCAATCTACTTTTATTTTTTAATTCTAATTCATAACTCGCTTTTCCAGCTGATATTTAAAGATCTAGCAAAAGCGATAAGTGCAGCTTCGAACCAAGTGAAAGTATTATTCTTAAGTTCCTATCCATCTAAGAGCTACTGCAATATGCAACAGCATGACTATAAACATCGAGATAGATAAAGGTAAGTGCAAATAAAGCCAAGAGTGTAGCCACCAATGATAGTTCTTCTGCCGATCGAGTGCTCGTCGCAAATCACACAATTCCTGAAGTTCTTGAATTTGCGGATGAATAACATCGGGGAATAAGGATTTAATTTGTCGAAATATGGATGCGCATTTAGGTTCTGATTTGAGCATCGACTTCGACTTTTTCCCAGCTAAAAGATAGGGATGTAGTTGCTCTTTGAAAAATCCATGAAATTCACGCCGGGACCGATAATCGGACAGAGCGGAGATAATAATCGAAGGCTGAGTAGATTGATGTTTAGAAACGATTTCATTGGTCTTTTCTTCCCAGTTCGCATGAACCCAAGAAATCCCCATGATATTTTGAAAAATCGATTCCGCTGTCTCGAATCGTTTACTCATGAAAAAATCGATTTGCGTGTAAATGGTTTCATCCTTTAACTCCGTTTTAAGCCATCTGGGTCGAAATTGTTGCATCCATAACCCCCAGATTCCACTGAAAATCACCCCAGCGAATAATAGACTAAGAAGCGAAGTCAATGGTCCTCCGGTCCGGTAGCCACTATGAATAATAATAGCAATTAGGGAAATCATCCCCCAAAAAATATGCCCCTGTAACCAGATTCTTGTCGGCCAAATGAGTCGAAATCCTTTAAGTCTTTCCTGGAAAACAGCTTCTTCGAACTGTGATTGGAAAGTTCTCTGTTTATCGGGTGATTGTGATTTTACATCGGCTAACGACTTATATCGATTCTTTTCAAGAAAAACTGGAAGGATCCTACTTTTTACCGTTAAGAAGGAAAAAATCCAAAAAGGCCAAAGAAAAATGATTTGAACCACTACTAAAACAAAACTGATGATTGGCCAAAGACCTAATAATACGAGTTGCTTCCATCTTCTCGATTGTTGTAATAAGCGATCGGATGTAGTCCCCGCACTTAGAAAGCCAGCAAAGAGATAACGAAAAGCAAGAGGTATTGAGATGATGAGTTGAGGAATCGCCACCAACGATCGAATCCGAGTTTGGGATCTTTCTATTGTTGATTTTGCATTGCCTTTAGGCCACCCGAGAGGGTGAATTCGAACAAGATGATTTGATGGCCAGCCACGCCACTTTCGGCGTACCCAGTAAAGCATCTCAAAACATATAGCTAAGCCACCAACGATTCCAAACGTGAAGCCAATGAAACTACTTCCTCGAAACCATTCGAATCGGACACCATACCAACCAATCGCATAAATATATGGAGAAAATCCAATGATCAATGCAAAAAAAGTTAGGAGGAAAACCCAGCTTGCAGCAGAAAATCCCAAAAATCGCTTTTGGCGAAATAATAACACGTTAAGACTCCATCAAAACAATCTTGAAGCCTTTGCTCCAATATCATTTGGGTACCTCATTTAGATTGTCAGAATTGTTGTAATAAAATTCACACCAGAGTGTCAAGTATTTTGTAAATACATTAATGATATTTTTTGAACTTTATGCCGATTATATCACCTAGGGTATCATTATTTCGATTGATTATCAATCACAGGGGTTGAATTATTATAAAGCCGATCCTTGGGTTGATTACTCCGATTCCCGATGACCAGGATTTCTTGAAGATGATTCAGGGATTGTAAGAATCCCCCAATTCAATGCTTGGTCTTGGCGATAATTTTTCCCAAGTGTTAGTGCGGTCATGGCTTTCGATAGTTCATAGCCGAGATAAAAAGCATGAGATGAATCCATCCGGTTATCTTTTTTGCAGATTTGCTCGAAAAGTTCAAACGGATCTTTCCCACGAACATAAATCGAGTGATTCAAAATATGAATTTCGCCCCGTTCTGCGAAAATCCGATAATGCCGATCTTTAATTCTTCGAGCTAACTCTTCCAAAACTTCTGGACCTTGTTCGGTAATCATACTATCGCGTAGAAAGAGAAGCTCAGAACTGAGTCTTTTAGGAAGTACCTTTTCGGTTACAGCAGTAAATACCAGTTTTCTGGCAGAATCAAATTCTTGTATCGCGGTTCGGCACCAATTAACTACCTGGGTAGTTAGGACTTTCGTTATATTTAATTCCTGACAAAATCCTGCTAGCAAAACCTGAATCCCAGCAGAATCGACATCGGTCAATTCTGTTAAGTTTCCTATTCCCATCATCATTGGTGAATCCGGGTATTGTTTGCGAATCTCAATAAACCTTCCTAAAGATTGGGCGAATCCAAAACCGATTGGCTCCAGAATCGGGTCGATTCGAAATGGCACCCCCATTATTCGAACTTTTTCGATAGTAGAATGAATGGTTTCAAGTCGATCTGGACTATCGGGAATGACAATCACTTCAAAGTTTGTTGTTATATCTAACCATTTAGGAATTTCATCGACATTGTTCGAATTGACGCTTAAAACAGATTCTGCTCCAGCTCGTAGAGCCGATATTATTTCCGAAGAGTTGAAACTATCGATTGAAACGCGAATTCCAGACTTCCGAAGATGATTCACCGATTCTTCAACCGTATTCCAAAGAGTGCTGGGGGTACAACCTAAGTCGATTACATCCGCGCCGTTGCTTTGAAATAATTTTGCTTTTTCGGTTAGTTCCTGCAGAGACAATTGATCCGCATGATTAATCTCTGCCAGGATTTCAATATTGTACTCTCCGCTCATCCTCCGTTTTTTTTTCCCAATTCCAAAATATTCTGGTAAATCCTGGAGATTGTTCGGACCTCTTTCGATTTTTATATTCGCACTATTCGCAATTTTATTCAGATCCCCTCGGCATAGACCTGGAAGTATAACTTTAGTGATATGGGGAGAAATTTTTAATCGTGGCGCTATCCAATCTGTTGTTAACAGAGCTGCTACAGTTATTGGTAAAACTTCAATTTGATAAGACAAGTCAATTTGATCGGCAATCCGTTTAACCTGAGCTATAAGCGATGGTTCGGCCAACCTTCCCGTAACGAATAGAATCGTATTCTTGGTTAGCTCTTGGGGATTTTGATCTATTTTTTCAGAACTGGTATTTTGATCGAGTGGTGAAGATATCGAAATTGGATTGTCTTTTGAATTCGATAGAGCTTCACTCATAGACTTGGTAAAATCTGGAACCATGATAAGCTAAATCAACGAGCAACATCTATTAGAAAAGTTGCTCGAAGTGTTATAATTTCCACAAGCGGGGTTGGTCATCCGATTTTTTTCGATCTTTTTTCGCTGGCCCTTATTTTTTAAGTTCAT
>JAKBAI010000306.1 GCA_021809185.1 Planctomycetota bacterium | reverse complement strand
AAGGTGGGTGCAATTTTTTTTCCTTTTTCTAAAAGTGTTGCAGCTTGTCGATCTTTTTTTGCATTTAAATATAGTCTCGCGAGCTGAACAATTACTGGAATCTCTTCATTCCTCGCCTCAAGAACTTTTTCCAAGAGCGATATCGCTTTTTGTTCATCTCCTGCAAGGATGAATAGCTTCGCTTTAACCAGAGCGGCTTGAGGTTGTGTCGGATCTTCCGCGAGGATTTTCTCTGCCAACTTTCTCGCTTCTGAATTCTTCCTTCGCCGCAAATACTGTTCGGCGATCATTCCGCCGAGATTTAAATCTCCTGATTGTTTCGTATAAGCTTTTTCCATCTCTTCTAAAGTTTGCCGACTTTGCGGAGTCGGATTCTTGGCGATTTTGTCGACAATTGACTTTAAATGTTTTCTATATCCTCTCTCGAATTCTGCTTTGGTTTGACCGCAAACTTTTAGGATAATCGCTTCATCGGATAAATTATTTCTATATCCCTCCAAAAACTTAGCAACAACCTGTTTTCCATGCGTTGCGGTCAAATAATCGATATAAATTTGACTCTGGCAATAGGCTAACGTCCATTGTTCCGAGCTGCGGGGACGAACAAACGCGAGCTGAATCGTGTCAAGATTAAGCAATTCATGTTTATCACTACTATCTCGCAACACTCTCTCCCATAAATGAGGGCGTTTCCCCCCTTCGTTACGCACAGCGAGCCCTTCCGTAAACCAGTGAGGCATTCGGAACTCGGTCTGATCGAGATTAAAGAGGTGTACGAGTTCATGGCGAACAACGCGACCCCAATTGAAAAAACTAGAAATCCCTTTACCATTTGGGGATACCATTGTCACCACTCTACCAGTGCAAGCCCCTACCGTGTGTAGATCCGGAAGGGCTATCGTTCGACCACTAAACATTTCATGATTATTAAACAACTCGAATAAAAATTTTTCCTTTGGCTGATAATTGAAATCTTTGCTTAGATTTTCGTATACCTCTTCCAAGTAATCGGATAGAAACACCGCTAGAAGTCGATCGGTTTTGGAATTATAGCGTAATAAAAAATGTTTAGATTGGATGGTTTGATACTGATCGAGATGTTTGAGCACTTTGAGTGAATTCGCCACTCGAATGTGGAACGGATCAAACTTAAAAGCCTCTTCTAATAATTTCTTGGCTTCGGCCTCTTTACCTAAACGCAAATATAAGAGACCGAGCGCAGACTTTGGTTCCGCCATCTCTTTACGCAATTCGAGAGCTAGCAAATAGTATTTTTCGGCATCTCGATAAAATCGCTTTTCCTCGAATACTCTGGCCATTTGTAAATAGCCTAGCGCAGGTTCCGGGTTTAGATTTTTTAATTGTTTACAGATTCTCTCAAAGTCGTCTTTCTTTTCCAAAAGGTAGTAACAGGACGCCAATCTACCAAGAGTTGCCTCTTCCATTGCATTAATTTTTAATGCTTTCAAGAGAAAAGGAATTGCTGACTGAATATCCCCCGAAGCAATTTCAATATCGGCCTTCAAACGTAACGCCACGGGCAAATAGGGATTGATCGTCAAAGCCTCTTGCACCGCTCGATCCGCTTGTTTCAATTCTAATTTCTGCAAAGCCCATTTCCCTTTGCCAACTAATGCCTCTGCACTGCGCGGGTTGATTTTTAATGCTTTCTCAAATGCAGCTATCGATTCTCGTCGATTGTATTTTTTCAGAAGCATCATCCCTGCCAGATATTCGGCTCGCCAATAGTCGGGATTGGCTTTCAATATCTCCCCATAGATTTCATTTAGAATAAACCGATACTGTTTTGTTAGGTGGTAATAATCGGCCCTTTCTGTCCCTACCTGGCCAATTAGAATTAACTGATCTGGATCAGTAATATCCTGATTCATTTTATTCTTTTGACTATAGTAGCGAATAAACCAGAGAAATTCCCTATCTGCATCTTTCCACTTACCCTGATCACGCAAAATTCTAGCTATGGTCCAACGAGCGAATATTTGATTTTCATCAATTTTTAATGCTTTTTGGCTCCACTCCAATCCCTCTTGGAATTTCCCGAGCTGATACAAATGATCTGCATACAAAGAGATATAAATTGGATTTGGTTTATTTTTTCCCTCTTTAATATACTTTTCGAGAAGTTTGGTTGCTTCGTCCATGTGTCCGATTGAATGGTAGCATTCTATCATTCCGATCACAGCTTCTTGTTGACTTTCTGCCTTTTTCTCTAATTGAGTATAATAGTCCAACGCTTCTTCATAATTGCCGTGGAGCAATAGAGTTTTAGCCTCCTTGATTGATAAATCAGTGGCAAAACATGGGACAATCCGCACAGTAAATATAATCAGGATCAGCAAGATCTGCTTTGGAGCATCCCCCAAAAATCGCTGGGACAAAAGCTTGGATATTCGCTTCATATTCAAAAAAAACATGAGTAAAACTCTCTGAATTATGGACGGTTTTCTCGATAATTCTTTATTTCTATTTGATTATTCTACCAAACCGTCAAAAAATTCGATTGATTTCTATTAAAATAAAGATTTTTGATCGGTTTTTAACAGGATTTTGGTAAAATAGTAGTAAATTGCGGTTAATGAAAAATAGAAGTAAGAAATTTTACAGAAGGAACTATGAGAGCATCGACAGTAAGTGATTATCTCGATGCTGCAAAGAAATCGATGAAGTCGAACGAATTATTACCAGTAAAAACAGATAAAGTTACATTTAGAGATTCATTCGAGAAGGACAGCCTTGGACCAACAACGAATATACCTTCAACTCTTATCCAAAAACCATTCATGTTAGAAACTCGAAAGCAAGCCAAACCAGAACTACTAGCCCCCGCAGGAGACTGGTCTGCGCTTCGTGCTGCTGTAATCAATGGTTGTAATGCTGTTTATTTTGGTTTACCTGCCTTCAATGCTCGTTATCGAGCAACCAATTTTTCTGTAGAAGAATTACCTTCCATTATCGATTATCTCCATCGCCATGGTGTCCGCGGTTTTGTGACTCTCAATACTCTTATTTTTGAAGAAGAAATTGAAAAGATTCTGGAATATCTCGAACAGATCTATACTGCTGGGACAGATGCCGTCATTGTCCAGGATATTGGACTAGCTTATCTCCTTCAAGAATATTTTCCAGATCTGGAGGTTCATGCTTCGACTCAAATGAGTTTATCGGATGCTCTGGGAGTTGAAACTGTGCATCAAAAACTCTCGATTAAACGAGCAGTCCTCGCTAGAGAGCTGACGATAAACCAGATTGGGGAGATCATCCAGAACATATCGATCCCCGTTGAAGTTTTTGTTCATGGCGCTTTGTGTGTTGCCTACTCGGGCCAATGTCTCACGAGCGAAGCAATAGGCGGTCGAAGTGCCAATCGTGGACAATGTGCTCAAGCTTGCCGACTCCCTTACGATTTAATTGTCGATGGCAAGAAACAGGTATTGGACGATCGGCACTATCTTTTAAGTCCCAGCGACTTGGCTGGCTATGAGTTGATCCCAGAATTAATCCGCAAAGGGGTATCCAGTTTTAAGATTGAAGGGCGTTTGAAAGATGAATATTATGTCGCCCAGACTGTACAAGTTTATCGTCAAGGAATTGATGCCGCACTCGCTAGCGAAAAGAACGATTGTTCTTCTATAACTTCTGCCGATTCTGGGAATCGATTTACCCCCTCTCCTCGAACCGTGCGCGACTTGAATCAGGTCTTTTCCCGCGGTTTTACGACCGGATTTCTACAAGAAATCAATCATCAAAAACTGGTACAAGGAAGATTCCCTAAAAGTAGGGGATTGTTTCTGGGTAAAGTTCAATCAAAAACAAGACAAAGTATTATCATTGAATTAAACATCACTCGACCAGAACTCGAAGCGGAAATTCAAAACGAAACCGGTAAATCTGGTCTTAAATCTGGACAGCCAAAAGAAGAACCGAAATCGGATAAAGCTCATGCAAGTTGGATCGAACATCACATTATTCAAAAAATTGTTCGGCCCGGGGATGGTCTGGTTTTCGATCTCGGAAAACCGGAAAGCCAGGAACCGGGGGGGAGAATAACCTCTTTGAGATTAGGCTCCTCCGCTCTGGACCAACGATTGCTTATTGAGTTATTTTTTGAAAATCGCGACTGGAATCCTGAAGATATACCGCTCCATTCTCTGGTGTGGAAAACGGATGATCCCCAATTAAAAGAAAGATTACGCAGAGATACTGCCAAAGATAGGGTCGCACAACCTATCTTGTTAAATATGACTATTCAAGGGGAATTAGGAAAAGAAGTTTTGTTGTCCGGCGTCGATGAAGATGGTTTTTTCTCGAGCGCGAGTTGGGCAGGTCCATTACTTACGGCCAAAAAAAATCCGGTACAAGATGACTATCTCTGGCAACAACTATCTCGCTTAGGCGATTCCCCTTTCCAATTAGTAAAAATAATCAATCAGTTGCCGGACCAATCTTTCCTTCCCGCAAAAATCCTTAATCAATTGCGGCGGGAACTAGTTGATCAGCTGATGTCCAAACGTTTCCCATCTAGAACAATCAACCAGAATGGCTTTATCGCTCACGATCTGAGGGACAATTCTATTTCTGATGCAGAGCAATCTCCTAATGGATCAGGCAATCATGATTCAATTACTGAATCACCGGAGCCTTTTAAAGGGAATACTCTTAGGGGGAATACTCTTAGGGGGAATACTCTTAGAGATAATACTCTTAAGGGAAATACTCTTAGGGTAATGAATAAAAACAATTCGATAAATTTTTCTGCGGTGATTCCTGAATCGTTTTCAACGAATTCTCTATTACCCTGGGAAGAGAAGAAATCCTGTTTAATTGTGCTGGTTCGAAATCTGAATCAGCTCGAAGCCGTGTTATCCTGGTCGACTAGAACCGATGCGAAAGAGGATCCAATACGATCAGCCAAAAATAAGGTCGATTTGATCTACTGCGATTTCGAAGATACTAGAAAGTACACTACCGCCGTACAGCTCGCGCGCGGCTCTGGGTGCAAAATCGGACTAGCAACGGTCCGAATCAGTAAACCGGG
>JAKBAI010000061.1 GCA_021809185.1 Planctomycetota bacterium | reverse complement strand
CAAAACTAGGCTAAATAGGGCGGGATTAACAATGGCAGGATGGGCTTAAGGAAAGTCATGTTAGGGAAGTCATTTTAGACTTAAGAATCCCGTTCTCCGCTCAATTGCATCGGTAATTTTACAACAAATGTCGCTCCTTTACCAACGAGACTTTCAACTCGGATCCTCCCCTGATGAGCTTCGATAATCTGCCGGCAAACACTCAGCCCAAGACCTGTGCCACCATGACCATTCTCATCAGGCTCTTTGGTTGTATAAAATGGTTCAAATATTAGCCGAAGACGATCTGCAGGAATCCCGACCCCGGTATCACTTATACGGATTTCTACCATCTGAGATTCGAGATTTTCTAGAACTTCGATTTTGAGTCGACCACCATTGGGCATAGCTTGCCGTGCATTGATGATCAGATTTACCAGAATCTGTTCAATCTGTCCAACAACGATTGGTGCACTGGGGTTGCCGTGGTATTTCTTTTCTACATGAATGCGATGTTTACTCAGATCTTTCTCGGTTAAAAGCAAAACCTCTTCTACCAGAGAAATAATATTAGTAATTTCACGGGTTACGATCTGATTGCGAGCAAATCCCAACATACTACTCACAATTCCCGCGGCGCGCTGACCTCCCCGGAGAATCTTTTCAAAGGCCTGTTTCTGAGAAGGGGGGCAATTGCCGCGCATACCAAGCTTTGCATAATTTATGATGGTAGTCAATATATTGTTGAATTCATGAGCAACACTAGATGCCAGTTCACCCACACTACTTAGTCTTTGTGCTTGCAGTAGTTGTTGCCGCAGGGACTCCGTTTCATTTGCTGATATTGTTTGCATTTCTTCGCTGGTCATCATTATTTTTCTCCCTGGCAACAATTATTGGTCTAACCCATCTTTCGGGATTCATCTTTCCCAAAAAAGGGGTTGTAGTGATTATTCCGAGCTAATTCTTGATTTTTCTGTTAATTCGTATCGGTTACATGGACCTTACCACTTGATAGGATCTGCTTCGTTACCACTTTTTGTAAGGATGATATGAATGGAGTTGTCAAGAGCAATTTTATGAGGCAACTTAAGTAAATTATGAAAAATGAAAATATGAAGAAAAATCAGACTTGATGAACGAAATATATTCATCAAACTCGACTAAAATGGTCAAATTTAAAAAATAGTGAATTCAGGTAATTTTTTCCTGGTTGTATTTCTGGTTAAGCTGGGAAACTGCTGAAACAATTTCTCCAATCTTAATGGCAGACCAACCATCCTGATTTTTTCTCAATTCTGTAATCGAAGTATTTCCGATCTTTCCAATTTTTCCCCAATCAGATAAACCGAGATTTTTTACTACACTCAAAATTATAACTCGATTAACGATCCCATGAGCCACTACAATGATCCGTTTGCCCGCGTTGACTGTTGTAATACGTTGCCAGATTGGAATAATTCTGTTTTGCAAATCGGCATACGATTCCGCTCCTGAAGAGGAATGATGAATATCCCCCTGAACCCAACGCTCCAATGTTTCCGGCCAGATTCCTAATTCCCCATTTGCCGGAGTACCCACCAATCGACCCACTTTTCGCTCATGGAGTAGTGGTTCGATTTGCAATGGCAGGTGACAGCTCATTTCTATCGGTTCTGCGGTATGAATTGCCCGTTTCATCCCAGAACTAATAATGATCTCAGGCCGATAGTTGGCTACGATCGGTGCTACGGCCTGCGCTTGTAAATACCCCAAAGGACTTAAATCTACATCTGACTCAGCGCCATGAAAAACAGTATGGTCTTTAACCTGCCCATGTCTTATCAACCAAACGCTCGTTATCATGCTCGATTACCCATTTTGAAACGAATTTTATCTAATTTACTTTACGACTATTTCTATACCACGGCACCATAAATCAAGGAATGGCATCAAGGAGGATTTTAGATTTTATGCACACAAATTATTTCGATATTATTCTGTTTATCGCCTAGTTAAACACGTTTATACTATGGGTTTCTCAAGAGGGAATACTCAATAAGGGGGATTTTGTGGTCTGTTCAAGTTCCGTAGGATTTTCATAATCTAGCGCAGAATGCCTACAGTTTCGGTTATTAAATGCTTTGATTTATTAAAAAGATATCTTTAATGCTTTTTTGGATCGATTGCTATTTGCTGAACTGATTTACTGAGTTGACTGTTCATTTTCTCTGTTCCATTTCATGATTTCGATCTTAAATTCTTGACGGTAAACTTTGCAGGTCTGTTTCATAATATTTCCGTATGAGATTGGTCACATCGACTTAATCAAGAGACTTAATCAGATGCCGGTCAAATTGGGGGAAGTTCAATCCTTTTTGACCTCTTTCTTTATGCCTAGCTTATCCAAAAGAATCTTGATTTTTCGATGTTCGTTATCGATCAGCTTTTCGAATGAGATTATCTCGAGAGATGCCACATAAACTCAGTAGTATCCGAAGTGTCCTTGTAGATCAGATGACCTAGTTAGCTGGTAGTCGCGGGCAAGGTTGCCAAGAGAGGGTTACATCATAAAATTTTGTGCACATTTACAGTAAAATTATTTCGGATCGAGTTCAGTCTTCCTTGCTTGTCAATGGGCTTTGCCTTGTTTCAACTTGCGGAGATAATTGTTAGCGATGACTTTGTCGCAGATCGGATAGATGAGGTAACTTCGCGACTTTTACCCAGAGGGGATACCTTCCTGAAAAATTTAATCATTCGCATCTCAAAAGGATTCGCGCTGAATGTCGGGAAACTGTAAAATTTTTAATGTCCAGAAATGATGCGTGTAGATTCTATTCAATTTCTAAATTATTAAGAATAATTTAGAAATATCTTATTAGAAAATTAAATTTTTTTTAATTACTTGTCATTGGGTTAGATTAGGCGGAATGATTCGTCGTATGTGTATATAGAAACTTTGCTTGTTTCCTTTTGTAAATATTTATACATAAAATTCATAATGAAAGATGGAAGAGAGACGGAATGATTGATTCTTTCAATTATCCCTTTTCATTAAGAATAGATAAGCTTAGATTAATATTTTTTCAGAAACTCTTAATTCAGATTAAAACCTCCTCAGAAATGGGATGATCAGGATGATCTAGGAGAGAATAGAGAAAAGCTGCCCTCCGAAAGAAATGGGTTAATACGAATCGGAAGTATTTAAAAAACCGCAAAATTATTCTCAAGAAGAGTACGTAAAATAGGTATATCTCTTCGAATATTCGCAAATAATTCTGAAATAATTCTAATTAAAAACATTCGCTGACTATTTTGATTTTTACTTATTTGATTTTTACTTAGATATTTACGAAGGGTAAAGACATTGTTCATTTAATATTTTAAGGAACCTCTCTCATGATTTTGAAGTGGATAAAACAATTACTGGAAAATCGACCCGATGATTCTTCAACGATAGTGCTGCGGAAAGGGGGACATCAAAGGAGCAATCTTGCTTGTGGGTATAAGCGATTTTGTCTAGAATTGCGAGAGCTGGAAGATCGTATGGTACCTTCTACTTTTTATGTTGATCCAAGTTTTACACAATCCGCGGGCACTATGGTGACTTTTAATCCTGGGCTTGCGAGTCAAGTAAACAACTTAACGATTGGAACGAACGCATTTGCAACAATTACGAGCGCGGTAGCATCCGCATCGGCAGGGGATACAATCGAATTAGCAGCAAAGACTTTTACATTGACACCAGGGATCATCTTAGATAAATCGTTAAATTTAGTTGGTTCTGGAGAAAATTCGACCATTTTGAATCCCAATGCAAGTGCTACGTTTCTATCAGGGGATCCATATTTCTTTAATGTCAATACTGCTGGAACGACCGTTAATTTCAGCAATTTTACGTTCGATGGTTTGGCAGGAACCTATTCAATAGGAGTTGGCATCAATTATTCTACCGGAGCGAATGGCAGTCTGCAAAATATGACATTTCAAAATATTTCCGGAATTGCTGTCGATTATGGAAGCAATTTAGATGTCGTTGGTAGCACCTTCCAGAATATTTATACCGCAATTTCGACAATTACGGGTGCTTCTGGCAGCAATCTAACGGTAGAAAATTCTTCCTTTACTGGGCCAGGCATGACCAATAATATCGGGTTTTCACCAGGGATTCAAATCAACAACAATAATGCAACCGCAACGATCAGCGGAGCTACTTTCGCCAATTTTGTCACTTTAGAAATGGTAAATGGACTGATAACGGGATCAGAAGCGATTTTGATTGGTAATGCAAGTTCCGTTACCATTACTGGCTCAACATTCCAGACAAATTATGACGGGGTAGTCAATGGCATGAGCGGAACCACGCAAATTCCGACGGTTAATATCCATTACAATAATTTTTTCAGTAATTCTGATGCTGCTATTGTCGATGCGAGCAACGGTAATATTCAAGCGCAAAATAACTACTTTGGTTCTCCAACGGGACCAACTTATACCATTCAGAATCTTGGCGGAACGGGGGATAAGATTATTAATCATCGTTACAACACAGCTGGGATTACCAATATTCTGGATGCCAATGGCTCCGGTGCTATTCAATTCTCTGCAAGTGAATTCCCGCTCGGTTATAGTGGACCTCCCAGTTCACCTGGTTCTTCAGGGAATTCCACCCCACCGACTTCAACCTCCGGTACTTCTTATTCTTCACAAGCGATCTGGCCCGCATATTTAGATGCCTTTTATACCTATGTCTATTCTTTGCAAGCTTTTCAGATGGGTAAAGGGTCTTTACTCGCTTTCGAATATAATTCTTTAGCTCTGCAGGAAATTAAAATGGCCTATCAATATGCCCAGCAGGGGAATCAGAGTCAGACAATATATTATGCAAATGTAGCCGATTTTTATGGTCAGGTTGCTGAAAATTATGCTTTGAATGATTATCACCTTACCGGCAATAGCCTTTCCGCGCTTGCTTATATTTATGATTATGTAGGGAATCAGTTAAACCAGAAAGTACTTCAGGGACAATGATTGATCAAAATTATTTGTGCAAAAATATCAAGTTTTAGCTGCTAGTCGAAATCTATTCGTCTAGCAGGTATTTCTCGTTTCATCTTTAAAGAATTACTCATTTCATATTTTCTAATTTCAAACTTCCTTTGTAGAATCTTGGCGAATCGACCATGGATATATAAAACTCTGGCAGAGGAATAAACATGAAAGAATCGACAGAAATTTTAATTTCCGAGCAAACGATTAAAAGCCGGATTGATGAACTGGCCAAAGAGATCATGAACGATTATCGAGGGAATCCTCTAACCGTTGTGGCAATTTTGACAGGATCACTGGTTTTCTTAGCCGATTTGATTCGCCGATTGGAACTCCCATTGCGAATCGCTCTAGTACAGGCATCGAGTTATCGCGGCAAGACCACCGTTCCAGGGACGCTCCATGTACAAGCCGATTTATTACCCGATTTGCGGGATCGTCATATCTTGATTTTGGATGATATTCTGGATACAGGGCGAACATTGTCTCATATGAAGGAAGAAATCTCCGAGCAAGGGGCTAGTTCTGTCCGCACTGCTGTATTACTACGCAAAAAGGGGCGGCAGGTTATCCCGATGGAGCCAGATTATTGTGGATTCGAGATCCCCGATCATTTTGTGGTCGGCTATGGATTGGATTACAACGATGAATATCGAAATCTTCCCTTTATCGGTATTTTGCCGGAATCTTCTGGTCAGGGATGATCGTTTTTGGGCAATTGTTCCCAAAGAATAATTCCGCTATCGATTGATAGATCATCTGCAATTATAAATCGTTATCATACTAATAGTTCTATTATTTTGGTCGATAATATTTGAGATTTTTTATTCTTTCGAAATAGGTATTTTCTGATTTTACAAGCAAGCTTGATTTACAGCCCAATCTGAATAGATTTAAAGGGAATCGTAATTTGAAAAGTTTGAATGGATGAACAGGGAAATCGAAGGATGCAACGGATTGCTTTTATAGCGGGTGAAGATGTAAGCAACTGGGATCGGTGGTCCATTTATCAGCTCAGCATTTTTTTGCAGCAAAAGGGGGATGAAGTACACTTATTCCCGCAATCCTTTAAAGATTTCTGTAAGGATCCCGTTCAAAATCTAGCTGGGATAACTGCACCTTTCCCCAAACCGTTATCTTGGCGAAAATGGCTACAAAGTTTAGATGTTTTTTCGCTGCGAAAGATTATAAAATCTCCTTCTCCTTACTTTCACATTCATCTTTGGGGTTCGGTGGCGATAAAAATCGTGAATCAACTCCTTCGATTTGGTAGTTCCGATTCCACATTTTTTCTCTCATTTCTATCTGGATCTGAGGAGCGACCGAATTTTCAAAAAGTTGATGTTCGACGATTACTTTTGCGGTCGTATGGCTTAATTCATGAAATAAGTGATCAAAAAATATATCAGCAATATGGGCTGAAAACCGATCGAATACGAACTTTGCCCATGCCATTCGCATCTAGATTCGTTGCATCTAAACCAATTTCGACTCAACAAATGGCATTTGGGCATCGTGAAGTTTCTTCACCAATGGGAAATCCAAATGAAATAGTAGGTGCACAAGAGAAAGCGATTTCATTGCTAGATCAGCTTACTCCGCATTTCAAAACTCAGAACAAAGTTTTGCACAAACAGCTTCGGTGGATCGTTGTCTGCGGGGAATTAAACCATCTTGCAAGTTATCGTGCTTTAATTTGGTCTTTTGATATTCTGCGTTATATATTTCCCGAAATAGGATTAGCGGTTATTGGGGATGGTCCATATCGGGATGAACTCCAGCAGTTTGCTATTGATTTAAGCTGCGAGGATCAGCGAATCTTATTTACTGGCCCAGTACCGGATTTACGAATATGGCTAAAAATGGCATCGATTATCTGGATAGCTAATTCTAACCGGGACTCTTTGGGATTTTTCCAGGAAAGTCTAACTACAGCGAAAATGGTGTTCATCCCTGAAAGCATTGATACGGAGTTGGCAACGGGAATATCTGGGGATTTACCAATGGTTTGTTCGTATAAGATGAACCTTCCCATTGATTTAGCGGAGAAAACACGTGCGATTCTGGCACAAAATCTGGAAGTGGATCAATTACAGAACTCGTTCTCAGGAAGGATCGACCGGATCGAACAAAAACGAGAAAGTATATTTGCTGAATACCATTCGCTTTACCATCGAGAAAATAAAATTTAGAAATAAGGTACCGTATTCTTGCTTGACGACAATCAAAGCGATAAGAAAGGATATTATAGATGGAGCGAATGGCATCACGCTTGCTATCCATTTTTAAGATGATGTCGATTTAGCGATGAAATAAGAAGTTGAGCTATAAATCGGGGGGATCAGGATAAAGATCCCCGGTAGGTGTCGCGAAGAAAATCGATAACAAACGCGATGAGTGGAGGAGTTCGAAATTAAGTTGAGATAGAGATTTAGGGACAAAAGCTGCAAAAAAAATGCAAAAAATGAACCACAAATAAAAAGCCAATAGCAGATGGAGCAAAGTCAATGAAGGATATTTTAACGGTCATTTTAGCCGGTGGAAAAGGGAGCCGGTTAGAACCTCTCACACGAGACCGGGCGAAACCAGCAGTTCCGTTTGGTGGGTTATATCGGATTATTGATTTTACTCTTTCGAATTGTTTGAATTCCAAACTGCGCCGGGTAATTGTTTTAACCCAGTATAAGGCACGGAGTCTAGATCGCCATATACGATTGGGGTGGAGTTTTCTCAATCCCGAATTCGGAGAATCGATCGAGGTATTACCACCACAGCAACGAATTGCCACGAATTGGTATACAGGTACAGCGGATGCGATTTATCAGAATATCTATAGCCTGGAGAAAGAGGATAGACCGCATACTCTAGTTCTAGGTGGTGATCATATTTATAAGATGGATTATGCCGAGATGATTCGTTTGCATAAGGAATCTAGAGCCGATCTAACGATCGGGTGTATACCGATCGCCTTGGAAGAATCCCGCCATTTTGGTGTCATGCAGGTGGATAAAAATCATCAGGTAATCGGGTTTGAAGAAAAACCGCTGCAAACCAAACCGATGCCGGGTTCGGATAGCCACTGTCTGGGTTCGATGGGGATATATATATTTAATACGCAACAGATGTTTGAATTGTTATGCGAAGACGCAGCAGACCCAGCGAGCCAGCACGATTTTGGTCACAATATCATCCCAAAGATGATCGAGCATAATCGTGTTTTTGCCTTTCCGTTTCAGGATCGCAACCGTAAATCGATTGCGTATTGGCGCGATGTCGGTACGCTCGATGCCTATTATCAAGCGAATATGGACTTGATTGCTGTCGATCCGGTCCTGAATCTATATGATCGTGAATGGCCAATTCGTACCTATCAGCCGCAGTGTCCCCCACCTAAGTTTGTCTTTAATAGCGAAGGAGCTCCTGGGGAGGCACGCCGGGGCGAAGCCTTGGATAGCACCGTTTGCCCAGGGTGCATTATATCCGGTGGGCATGTGCAAAAGTCGATTCTTTCCCCAAACGTACGAGTGAATAGTTACGCGGTTATTGAAGATTCGATCATTTTTGATGGGGTGGATATTGGCCGGCATAGTCGCATTCGCCGGGCAATTATCGATAAAGATGTCAAAATTCCGGCTCATACGAAAATCGGTTTTGATTTAGAACTGGAACGCCGAAGGGGATTTACCGTTACCGAGCAGGGAATTGTTGTTATCCCCAAAGCCGAACATCCAGATACTTTTCGTATTACTTAATCCGAATCTTACCTCTTTCTCTCTTTTTGTGCTTTCTCTTTTTGTGCTTTCTCTTTTTGTGCTTTCTCTTTTTGTGTTTTAGCTTCTTTTTCCTATCTCTTATCTCTATATACTCTTGCAATTAAACTTCACCACTCAAAGAGATCCCCTTGAATCGCTCCTTTTCCAAGTTGCTTAATTTTATTGGATTCCCTTTTGTTGCGATTTCTGTTTGCTATTAACCCAGTATCCAGGACCATTATTCGCTATCAGCGATTGGATCGACAATAAATGGTTCAACCGTTTCTAGAAATGAGTGCCAATCCATTTCGTCTATTGGTTCTAGAATAAACTGGCATTCATCCACATAGCTCCAACTAGAAATTGGAATCAATTTACGAAAATCTTCTAAACGGATAAATAAAGGGGATTGATTTTCCTGATACAGAGCGATGTATTTTACTTTTGCAATGAGATAGCCAATTCCTGGTGCGACCACAGAAAATGAGATCATTTTTTCTGGATTGCTTTCTTCTTCTTGCGAGCTGTTTTCGGAATCCCCCTCACGGTCCTTTTTTAATAACAATATTTGAGCGGGAAAGTAGCTTTCATTGTCTACAGACTGGACTTCGATCATTTTGGCGATTACTCTTTCCTGCAGTTCTTCATATGGACCATCATCGAGCAGTTCTTGGTAAAGTCGCTTACCGATATAAAAATCTCGCCGGTAACCGATTAAATTCACATACTGATGTTCTTCATCTAACATTTTTTTGATAAAGTTAAGGCCATAGGAATTGGTTTCTTGAATCCATTCTTGATTGTATCGTTCTCGCAATTGATCGATCGAAAATGAATATGGCTCCTCCTCTCCTTCTGGATTGATGAACTCCTGGTCGAGACAGCTCGCAATGCTGTCCAAAAAACAGAAGGCCAATTCATAGTCCGAAGGGGAAGAAAGAGTTAAAATTCGTACCTGAATTTCGTCATTTTCATAAGTGATTTCAATGCCTCTGGCCGATATACCATCCCGAAATAGCATTTGGGTGCCTTCTGGCCAGGGGTCATCAAACGATAATTCTTTATCACACTGAATATCCCAATAATCGATCCCATCAAAAACTTCGCCAACGATAGGAGGTTCGGGTGCCTGGATTGAAAAACTGAAAGACATATCCTTATTCCTTAGAATTAGATTTCGTTATATCTCACTTGTGAATTCTCTTCCGAAAACGACGATGTGGGTGATGACCATCGAAAAATAGATTTGGGCCATTTCTACAGTTTATCACCACAATTGCTTAGCACATTCAACTTCTTTCATGTTCATCTTCATAAAAAATTAATAAATATTAGGTTTTAATCAAAAATCAAGAGAACCTGGCCAAGCAGTGGGCACTACAAACACTTTACCGTCGCCAATTCTACCCGTTCGAGCGATATTCACGAGCTGATCCGCGATTTCATTTGCTTGTTGATCGGTAATCCAAACGGTGATTTCTACTTTGGGTAAAAAGGCCAAGCTATATTCACTGCCGATGTATTGTTCCAAGTATCCTTTTTGCCTACTGTATCCCTTTGCTTCGCGCACAACCCAGATATGGATACCAAGTTCAATAAGGGCACGCAATACCGCTTCGGCCCGAAAAGGTTTGACAATCAATGTGAGCTGCTTCATTGCCAAGACCGCAGGATTTTGCCCCGATTCTGAAGGAAAATCTGTTTCGGCGGGAGAGTTGGAAACAAATTGGGAAATCGATTCCGTGGTTGCTACAGGATGCAAGGACTTTTGGGATGATAATCCCGGAAGAGAATTGTTGCTTTTGGCCAGATCTTCTTGACGCGAAGAATGATCGATGGGATTGCCATCATCATCCTTGGTTAATCCTTTTGATTCATTTTTCATCGTATATATACCCATAGCAGCAAAGCTGCAATTCAAAAAAATTCGATTCAGTGAATTTAATATTCAACAATCATTTATAACAATTATTTGTAAAGAGGATCTATAAGGAAAGAGTAGAAGAATTGCTTAAATCGAATCGTTGGCTGATAAAAGAGGGATGATATGGTTATAAGACCAAAACTCGATAGAAAGAAAAGTCTCTTCAAAAAGTTTCCTCAAAAAGTTTCCTCAAAAGTTTTCTCAAAAAGTTTCCTCTATTAAGTGCGAATTAAGCAAGCCAGCCACCAGTTATTGGTAAAACCTGGCCGGTAATGTAATTGCTTTCCTCACTGGCAAGGAATAATACGGCGTTACTCACATCTTCGGGTTTGCCTAATCGAGCCAAAGGAATTTGGCGAATGTAATCTTGCATGACCTCTGGTTTTAATTCGCCAAGCATGGTGGTTTGGATTACTCCAGGTGCGATAGCGTTGGCGGTGATTTTTCGGCGGGCCAGTTCTTTGGCAAGCACTTTGGTGAAAGCGATCACCCCTGCTTTCGCAGCACCATAATTGCTTTGACCATGGAACGGCGTGATTCCCGCGATCGAAGCGATATTGATGATGCGCCCCCCTTCTGCAAGTAAATCCTGTGCATATTTACAACAATGGAAGACCCCCGTTAAATTGGTCTCCATCACATCGTGCCAATCCTCAATACTGAGTTTTCTTAGCGTTCGATCGCGCAAGATTCCTGCATTATTTACTAGGATATCAATCCCTCCTACAAGCGATTGAATCTGTTTCATCATCCCTTCTACTTCGGGAGCATTGCGAACATCCGCACTAATGAGATGACAAATCGGTTCTGAATTTGTCGATCCGTTCTGAGCATTTGGCAAACTAGCAGAATAGCTGATTTTTAGAGTTTCGACAAGTTGCTGGGCATCATGACGATTTTCCCCTTTGGGATCGTCCCAGTAATGCAAAAGACCGATTGCCCCCGCGCGCACGAACGATTGTAAAATATTAGCACCAATCCCCCGCGAAGCACCTGTTACCAAAACCCGTTTATTCGTAAATTGATATTGAATCATAATCGATTATTTTAGCAGAGTAAATCGGATTTACCAGTCTAGTTCCAATATTATTAAAAATAGCTTTACTAATAAATTATGAACATCCATTACTGATCCGGGTTTCAAACCGTTCAAAATTCCTAAAATAACGGCAACGATCCGATAACATGATTTATCTTGGAATTAGGTGAAAGGATATGGAGAGAAGCTGACAGCCAACAGAAAAAAGTAGCTACGCGATGTGATTGGATCGAGTGTTAACCAATACCAAGAATTGGTCGAAATATTTAGATTAGAAAAAGATTTTGAAAAATA
Organism: Planctomycetota bacterium; assembly: GCA_021809185.1. Taxonomy (GTDB): domain Bacteria; phylum Planctomycetota; class Planctomycetia; order Gemmatales; family Gemmataceae; genus JAKBAI01. The sequence goes on along the minus strand of JAKBAI010000061.1, from coordinate 11,211 downwards.
GCAAGAAAATTATTTCATTGGAATTCAATAAAAGGTTTCAGAGCAGAGGATAGAGACAAGCTAAAATATGATATCCCCCGATTTCTCATCGATGAATCCCCCTTTAAATAGGTCATCGAATGATCAACCAGAATTAGCCAACGAAGTTTCCGATTCGCAAACGAATTTACCCCTGAGAATAGCACATTTCAGCGATATTCATTTGCTGATACCCAACCATCGCTGTTCTCTAAGTGATTATTTAAGTAAGAAAGGCTGGGGGAGGATAAATCTCCATTGTCTGGGACGAGCTTACCGGTTCCGTTTTGCTTTACCCATACTACAGCAACTGCGAAAACATATGGAAAAAATGGCAGTCAACCATATTGTATTTTCTGGAGACGCGGGAACGATCGGCATACCTGGAGAATGCGAAGCGGTTGCGAATTTACTCGGTATCGGCAAAGAGAATCGAGATAACAACGCAACTCTCATCCCTGGCTTAGCGGTGCCGGGGAATCACGATCGATATACCTGGCGCGAAGAGAAAAGCCAAGAATTTGAACAGGCATTCTCTTGTTGGCAAAAAGGGGAGCGCATCGATAATCATCGCTATCCTTTTGCTCAAAAAGTGGGGAACTATTGGTTGATCGCTGTCAATTCCGCACGGCCAAACCCCATCCCGTTCGATGCTCGTGGCGAAATCGATTCCGCTCAGTTTGATCGATTGATTCAACTTTGTTCGCAGCTCAATGATGGTATCCGGATCCTAGTTACCCATTACCCATTACGCCGACCGAATGGTCAGCTCGAAGGCTATTTTCGACGACTGCGTCATCTTGACCAAGTGATGCGAGTGCTACCAAGCTTGAATATTTCCCTCTGGTTACACGGGCATATTCATCATTCGTTCTTTTTAGATAAGCATCCCGATCTACCTCTGATTACCATCGGCTCAGGTAGTGTTACCCAAGAATATCGTTGGAGTTACCATCATTATCTATTCCATGATCAGCATATGACAATGGAACGCTATCATTATGATCCTGTTATATCAGATTTCGTCCTCCAAGAAACAATACCGTTTCGTTTACCGGTATAATTATTCATGCAGTTGGCAAAAACAGTTTCAATAGAAATGGTTCGCGGTTTAGTGAATATTTGTTTAATCTATATCGAAATCAGACCCTTTATTTACCTGATCCTAAAAGAGCTTAATATAAAGGAGTCAGAAGAAATTCCCTCATGTTTGGCCAATATATCAATTCTTAAAATCTAAATAGCTTTCTGATAGCTTTCTAATCCGCAATTACACGGAGCAACCGAATTTTACTTTTCGCGATTTCATCTCGAACAGATTTATCGATGATAATACACCCTTCAGAAGCCGATTGGTTCTTTTTGGTATTATCTCCGTGAATAAGAAATTCGGATCGACCAAATGTTTCAGTATCTCCTACCGGGGTTAAATCAAAACAGTTTTTCATGCCTTTGAAAATCCGAGGTTCCCTAATTTTATATAATCCTTTAGGGATCGGTCCGGTATTTTTTACCCCTTGCATCGATGGGTTATTTAAGCCCTTCCCTTTACCTGAGTACCCCGTGGTTATTACTTGGTTATTCAGTGTTAGTTTACCTGTTTTTTGATGATAAACATAAGCAGATTCCTGCTTATTTTGAGCAAAATCTAATGAAACAAATGTCATCATCGCAAGAAAGGCTGTCCAAAATCGAATCATTATGTTCTCTCCTAATTTAATAATTTCCAAAACAGATTTAAGATAGAATATATTTGTTGGTAAACAAAAAAGTAGTATATATATTTCATTCACTAACTTTAGATAAACTCTAGGGGGATAGTTTCCAGGCAATTAGACACTATCTCTTTTTGTTTTTTGCCGAGTGCTTAACGAAATATTCGAGCCAATGAAGCTGAAATTGATCCCCCAGTTTTTTGCTCTGTCGTAGTTCTTCGATCGATTGTCCCCAGTAAAAGCCAAGCGTCCCAGTCGTGATCTTATTCGATTCTGTCATAAACTGTGAAAAATCATCCATCGAACATTTCAAAGGGAATGTTTCTTCGAGTAATAAAGGCTTGTCTAAAGAAAATTGCTTTAAGGTTTTTAGATTTTCTACAATTTTCCCTTTTTCCGGGTAGAGATGAACACTCATAAAATCGACCTCTGACAGAATTTGATCTGGAACAAACCCAGAAGTTAAACCTGGACGATCGAGACTCCAGTCCACTAGTCCAATAGTAATAAAATGGTGATCATCCTCTTCCCGGATCGCTTTTCTTAATTGGCTCGCCCATAATTTAGCAATATGTGGTCTCGAACGCTTTTTCTGATCCAGTGCAATGAGCTGGACATAATATTTATCTCCAAAGGGAGGGCCGAGCCAATCCCGTTCTTTCCGTTTACCTGCCGGTGAAACCGGTTCGTTCATGAGATCGTAACAAAAGACGATAGGACTTTTAGCCCCTATTTTCGCAATGTTTTTCCAGAAAAATGCTTGCGCCTGCCAACGTTCACTCTCTTCCAGATTATCATACCACATAGGCACCTGATTCTTATGGTAGCAAGCTAAGCCAGTGATGTCTAAATAAAGCTGCTGTGATTTCGCTAGATCCAAGAGTTTTTGCAATTGCTCTAACGATTTTTTATTGGCAGTAGTTGGGCTATCGAGAAATTTGGCTAATTGCAAATGAATGCGGATTACGTTGGCTCCCATGGCTTTCATCTCCCGGAAATCTCGTTCGATTTTATCCCATTCATCGATCCAATAATCTTCAAGCAATCTTCCCTTCGCATCACGATCGTAATTAAATCCCCAAGGGCGAAACTCTTCGCCTGTTTGGTTTTTAAATTTTTGCTTGTCGATCTGCCGAACCATACGAAAACTTTTTTTGTCCTTACCAATGATCAATACAGGAAATTCCTTGTTTTCTGCATTTACAGATAGCCAAGAGAACGTAGCGAACCAACAAATGACGCAACCACGAAACATAGTTCGATAATCTTGCATTGCCTCTCCTTAATCTAATATTATACCCATATTCTATATTTCATGAATTTTAATTCTATGATCAATTCGAAATAACTGAGGTAAATTTTGGAGATGTTGAATCGTTCAAAGGTGTAAATTAGATGTTCGACTTAAGCACTTCACTCGAGGGGCAAGGATATGCTAATTCATCAGAGAGGTGGAAATCGTCAAAGAACGAGAGGAATTCGAAGACTGTCCAACAAGCTGTCGGACTTAAAACAACTCTCGTTTTCTTCGTTGACAAAGTACCTCGTGAATTTATAATTTAAGAATAATAATCTCCGAAAAGATCGCAAGACGAACGAAACTAAAATCAAATCGATCTATTTTTCTTGTTTTCATTCAGTAAACGTTTTGCTATGAAAAGACAAAAAGAAAGAATCGCCAATCCAACACCGATCCGGAATATCGTGACATAAAGGGGAGTTGATGGTTTGGACAAGTTGATTCCCATCGATTCGGGTAAACCAGAATGCGATAACTCAAATTCTGATTCGGGGAGGGGTTTGTCTAATATTTTTGTGGGTAAAATAGGTTTCGGAATTGGTTCTGTCGGTACAGGTAAACCAAAATGCGATAAAGTAAATTCCGATTCGGGGAGAGGTTTGTCTAATAGCTTGATGGAAAAATTATGATTCAGATCCATGATTTCTTCTAGTTTATTATTAAAATAGATTTTAACTATATGTTCGTTTCTGGATTTAAGGACTGGCAAATCTTTCTGTATTTCATATTCAGACATTATTGTTTTATTAAATTTTCGTCCGAATTCATCTAAGCTATCTATTTCAACATATTTAATAACCCAAGCTAAATCTGGATCAAAAGTAATAGAACCAGTAAAATTATTGATAACCCCATAAGAATCTTTTTCTAGATATTTATAGGATATTTTTCGATAATCTTTACCATTCTCTATGAATGATTCCGATTTTAGAATTTCAAAGTTTTTATCTTGGATTATTTCATCAATGGTTCCACCCGTATTACAAAAGGATAAGCAATATGGTAGGAATTTAATTGGCGTTTCCATTCTCTTATAATTTTTTCTTATTAGATTATTTTTAGCGCCATTTTCATTTTTAAGAAAATCAAATTTCTCAACATCCCATCCATTATTACGGTCAATAATCTGAAATGAGTATTGAGAATTAACACCAGATGCAGTTTTAACACTGTGATCTTTGTAATCTGTCTTTATTATTTTTCGAAACATTCCTGGTTGGAAAACTGTCTCATAACTCCCCCCTTTAACTTGATGCCTTTCTTCATGCGTTGTTGTTCTTTTCCATTCCTGTCGATAATGAACCATAATTAATTTATTTTGATAATTTTCGATTTCTTTCGTTAGGATACTAGATAGAAATGCTTTCGATATAGCTTCTTGAGCAGCTATGGAATAGGGGAAATATATAATAATTGCAAAGAGTATAACCAAGCAAAACGATTTATATAAAGACATTGACACTTCCCCAGATTAGATTGAAAAGGATATTAATTGAGAGAATTCAAGAAAGGAAATCATAAAAAACTTTTTGACATTCTATCTTAAAACGAACTTATCTCCTTGAGTTAAATTCAGTTTGAAAATGAATTCTCTCTTGTCAAATTTTGGGTACACCAATTAAGACAAACAAGAGCAGCAAAAAAAGTTACAGTCCTACCTTAAAATCGATAAATACTTCGACTTAACACCTCCATTGGTTTTACGAAAGTAACTACAGCACGACCCCTTTATGCTCATATTAGTTTGTAATGACTCGAGGAAAGCAACATTCCCGTAATATGATTATTTCATAAAGTTTTCATAAGTTTGTCCAGATAAAAGCCAACTTTTCCCGAAATTTTCCCAGAAATCTCCATTCATCTCATTTACTATTGAGCATTTTCAGGGGCAAGAACCCAACCAAAGAAAGGGACATATCCGGTTGAAATAGAGTGGAAATCGGACTGTTATCGATTAGAGCAAAATCGATCGATCGTAGTAAACTTGCTTGATATAGATAATAGCCCGGACACCCTAGAATTTCCCTTGAATCCGAATGCTTTTCGATTCTTTGGGGAGAATTAAGATTTGGTAAATCCTGAGTTTCCGGTGCTGTTAAACAAGAACCATTTTTGATTCAGATCGAATATGAATTAGTCCACAAATGGATCCGCACCGAGATCGGAAAGCAATTCTTTTCTCTGTTTATCGTAATTCATCAAATCAAGTCTTTGGCGTAAATGCTTCCGTTCTGTTATTCTCTGGGCGAGCTGAAAATAACGGCGATAAGTTTGAATTTCGCTATGATCTATTTTTCCTCCGTCACTTTTCTCTAGTGTTTTTTTGATTAATTCTGCGAGCTGTTTTTTGATTCGAATCGGTAAAACTTCCAGAATTTGATCTTCCAAAGAAACGAAGAATTGGGCGCTACCCGGATCCCCTTGTCGCCCAGCTCGGCCCATGAGCTGGCGATCGATACGCAGGGCATCGTGATGTTCGGTGCCGATCACATGAAGCCCTCCCGAATTTACGACCTGATCGTGAATTTTTTGCCATTCGTCCCGCAAAATCTGAATTTTCTGTTGTTTTTCGTCATCGCTAAGATTGCTATCATCACGAATCGGTCGTTCTAGTTCATCCAAGGCACCACCGAGTTTAATATCGGTTCCACGTCCCGCCATGTTGGTAGCCACGGTTACTGCTCCTGGACGTCCTGCTTCCGCAACTACCAGTGCCTCTTCCTGATTGTGCTTGGCATTCAATACGCGATGGTCGATCCCAGCGAGGCGGAGCTTTTCGGACAGCAATTCCGATTTCTCTACGGTTCGTGTTCCGATCAGAACTGGCCGACCCCGGCTTTTCATCTGGGCGATCTCTTCGACAACTGCGTTGAACTTCTCCTCTTCGGTAAGAAAGACCTGATCTGGATATTCCTGGCGGATGACAGGTCGATTGGTGGGTACTTGAATGACATGCAACTGGTAGACTTTACGCATTTCAATCGAATTTTGGCGGAGGGTGCCACTCATGCCCGATTTTTTGCGATATAACCGAAAATAGTTTTGAAAGGTGATCTGCGCTGCATGATCGGCAGCAAGGTGAATCGGAACCTTTTCTTTTGCTTCCACGGCTTGGTGCAGCCCTTCGCGCCAGTGCCGATCGGGCATTGGTCGCCCTGTGCCTTCATCGATAATAATTACTTTCTCATCATGAACCATATAATGGTGATCGAGAATAAAGCGGAAATGGGCATGGACCGCTTTTTCGATCGCTTCGAAAAGTTTGTCCATCGCTTTAGAGTGCGGCCCGGTGGGGGGATTGGAATAACGGACTGCCCGCCGGCCCTCTTCGGTCAAGTCGATCTTATCTTTCTTATAATCGATGATAAAATGTTCACGAGGTTTCATCGTCCGCGCTACCTGATCAGCCCACAGATAAACAATACTTTCCTCTGGACTCGCCTTCCGAGTTGGGGCCGAGATAATCAACGGCGTTTTTGCTTCATCCACAAATATACTATCGGCTTCGTCCACGACGGCATAATACAGTTCCCTCTGCACACGCGGATCCTTCTTTTCTCCTTCTTCCCGTGTCCATGCCGTCCAAAACGGTTTTTGATTCGTTTGACCGCTGCGTAATTTCAGTCGATCTCGTAAAAAATCAAATCCGAATTCCGAAGCGGTGCCGTAGGTGATATCGGCTTTATACGCAATCGTACGCTGATGGTCTTCCATTTTCATTTGCAAGACCCCAACTTCCAACCCCAGCGAGCGATAAACCGGCCCAAGCGTTTCGGCATCGCGTTTGGCTAAATAGTCGTTCACGGTGGTAACATGGACCCCTTTGTTGGCCAGAGCGTTGAGAAATACAGGAAATGCCGCGGTGAGTGTTTTTCCTTCCCCGGTGGCCAATTCAACCAGCGCACCCTCGTGCATAACCACCCCAGCAGCGAGCTGCACATCAAAGGCCCTCATCCCCAAATGGCGATAAATAGCTACCGAACATAAGCCAAATGCCTGGGCTACCAGCGAACGATCTTTACTCCCTGAACGCACCAGCCCGCGCAATTGATTTGTTTTTTGTAATAGCTCACGTGCAGTCAATCGACCAAATTCTTGTTCATAATGCCGGATTTCCGGAATCAATAAAGACCCCCGAGATAATCGCCGTTCCTTCGGTCGACCTACCAACGATCTGATCTGATTCAGATAACGACTTCCCAACCGCCCTGATGATAATATTTTCGGCGGTGGGGCCAGACCGGTCCCTCCCCCCTTGTTTCCAGATTCTATCCCTTTTAATACCAGATTCCCTGATTGTTCTTTTGCGGAAAGATTATTCCCTGAGATCATTTCGTTTTTATTTACCGGATTCCCGTTTGCTGTGGGTGTGGGTTGGTTCTCTGGTCTTTCTGGGTTGATTGATGGAGCCACCGCTTTTCCTTTCTTGGAATTCATTATTCTCTTTAGTTTAACGAATATTGCTGCAAATCTCAATGGGAATACTTCATATCATTTTATCAGCGCATCGAAGAAAATACCGATCAAAACCATCTCATGTCAGGTAATCGAAGTGATTTTTATCCTCAAAATCTATAGTGAAATTATACCGTCCTTGAGCCGCTATTCTACTTTACGCTCTACTTTAAGCTCTTCAATGGTTTCAGCAATACAATAAACGATGATAATCTAAATTATTTTCTATTTGTTAAAATTGATTCAAAGTCAAAATAGATAATTAGTGGCCTAAATATTAAAAATGAAAAAAATCAATCCTCGTCGAAGTTGAACCTAATCAAAATTCAGATGAGATCTGCGAACATCGTATTTCAAGATTAATTTAGATAAATCAGAAAGTTTATAGCTTGACAAGATAATTCCAACAGTTAGAATAAGATGAATTAGTCTTAAGGTGCAAAATCTAGGAGGATATTTGCTATTTTGTTCCAATACTCTCGCGTGTAAAACCCCATTTTTGCCTTTCAATTCATGCGAATTGTTTTTAAAGGATTGATCTTTTTCTAATTTTTAGAAATTAATTAGAAACCAATTAGAAATCAATAGAGTCTTTCCCCATAAGGTTTTCGAACAACTTCAACTTTCAGGAGATTCGAATTCTTGGATGAAAATATTGATCAGTAAAGATTTTATAAATTTTTACTCATAAACATTTTTTTGAATGGGGGATTCAATGGAATGGTTCAGGTTTGGAACAAAAAACTCCTTTATCTAGTGTACGAAATTAGGAGTATTTTCGTTTTATTCTCTTAAGATAATTTCAAAGGATAATTTCAAAGAAGTTAGATGGCAAATTTTACCTATTAATCATGGCGATGATTGTGAGTTTTTTTGCTGGTGATCGACTTCATGCTCAAACCAATAGTGGCAATAAGATTTTAGCAATAACTTCCCGTGATTAAAGTAAATGGATGGGGGACTATTTTTTCCATTGCAATAAGGTCAGTCATTATTCTAAATATGACAAAGATAAAATAAGATACAACATTCCCATCTTTCCTAGTCTGATTAATAGTTAGTTCCATTTGTACTTGTCTCCGCTTGACAAGAGAAATTTGCTTTGGCATGATCAAATGATCAGTATGTTGTTGAATAAAATCTGAAGAATATTGAATTGTGAGTTCGAAAAATATTAATTCATCATTTTTTCTGAAAGAGTTGAAGTATGAAAAAAATAGGCTATTTATTGATATCCCCGATATTCGTATTGGTGATAGGTTTCCTATCAACGGAAACGAAGCTACTTGGACAGCCCGGATTTCCGGGACAAAATCCTGGCTTTCCTAACAATCCTGGCTTTCCTAACAATCCCGGCTTTCCTAAAAACAATTTTGGTGGTATGCAAGGACAAAATCCCGGTTTTCCTAAAAACAATTTTGGTGGTATGCAAGGACAAAATCCCGGTTTTCCTAAAAACAATTTTGGTGGTATGCAAGGGCAAAATCCCGGTTTTCCTAAAAACAATTTTGGTGGTATGCAAGGACAAAATCCCGGTTTTCCTAAAAACAATTTTGGTGGTATGCAAGGACAAAATCCCGGAATGCCCAATAATCCCGGCTTTCCTAACAATCCCGGTTTTCCTAAAAACAATTTTGGTATGCAGGGACAAAATCCCGGAATGCCCAATAATCCCGGCTTTCCTAAAAACAATCCTGGGTTTCAAGGACAAAATCCCGGAATGTCCAACAATATTTTTGACCAAATGAATCAAGGTCAAGGGATGATGGGAAAACAAAATCCCATGTCACCACAAAACGGGATGTTTGGAAATCAAAATCCAGGAATTCCTAAAGGACCGAATATGGGGATCCCTAATATGAATCCTCAGGATAAACAACAACAAGTTTGGTATTGCGACAAATGTAATAAAGAAATCGCTAGAGGGGGACGAATCGAAGATTTACCCACTCACTGTCCTTATTGCAACGTAAAATTTAATAACCATCCCACCAATGAGAAGCTTAAGACATTTTCCGTTGTTATCGGTATCGTTATTTTTGGTATTGTCTGTTTAGTAAAGTATTTAAGGAAATAAGGAACGAATAACTAATCGATCCCTGACCAGCGAGGACCGGAGTTGGTCGGGGGATTAAATCCTTTTAAGAGAATGAAACAGATCTAAGAAATCTAATCTCGGAATTGAGATCGTCCTATCCGCATTGAAGCCCTTTAAGATATTTAAGATTTTTAGGACTTTTTTAAGACCTTTAAGAATAGCATCAAGATCCAGCAATTAAATCTGGTCATGTAAATCGGTAATAAACATATGGCCCGGCTTATGCGTTATAACAAACTCTGGGCGAGAGTCGACGACAATAGCTTGAGGGGTAACACCACAAGCCCAGAAAACTGGGATTTCGTTGGGACGAATTTCGACGGGGTCGCCATAATCTGGTCGAGATAGGTCATTGATTCCAATCACTTGGGGATCGCCAAGATGAATCGGAATTCCATGCGAAAGCGGGAAACGCGAGCAGATAACCGTTGCGGAGAGGGCCTGGGCGGGGGTCATTGGTCGCATGGATACCACCATCGGACCACGAAACGGCCCTGCCGGTCGGCAGGGAATATTGGTTTTATACATCGGCACATTAGATCCTTGTTCGAGATGTCGTACTGGCAACTGAGCTTGGATCAAAGCATTTTCAAAAGTAAACGAACAGCCAATTAAAAAAGAGACCAGATCTTCACGCCAGTAAGCTTTTAGATTCGTTGGTTCTGCAACCAATACCCCTTGCTGATAAATCCGATAGGCGGGTAGATCGCTCCGCAGATCGGCATCCGCAGCTACGTTTGCTGGGCAAGGATCCCCCGCTTCAGTTACTTCAATCAATGGGCAAGGTTTTGGATTTCTTTGGCAGAATAGCATAAATTCAAATGCGAGTTGACGAGGAATCATCACCAGGTTAGCTTGAACATACCCATTGGCTTGACCGGGAGTTGGACCGCTCCAATCCCCATGCCGGCATGCCGTTCGAAGTTCTTTTCCATTTGCGAAATATTTCTGCATAAGTTCCTTTCGATTCTTCTCGATTCTTCAATTTGGTCTTGGGATGGCCTAAATACTTTTGACTTTATTATTATATTCTAATTCATATCGTTGATTATTCTTGGGTGAACACTGTTATTCGTTGTGAAATAGTTTTGTAGTAATTTTTCAATCTGAATCAGTGGGGAGAGATACGAATCGATGTCTAACCCATCTACACTTACTCGATTTTTACCCGAAACCCCATCGATCAGATTTCCATTCTTGACGAGATAGTCGATTAGGTCATACTCTTTTTTTGCCTCAAATCGATGCCAGGGTATCGTTTCAGGGATGCCAAGCTCGGTTCGAGCCAATAAGGCAATGGCGCAGCCGAGGGCATACCCGCCCCAATTGCTTACCCCCGCAACGATCGTATAATCGCAATCAACTGCGCAGGCAATCTTATCGCCGCGCGCAATATTGTTGCGAATTACAGACCAAGGGATTTTACCCATGCCGATTTCATTGCCACCATCGCCAATTCCGATCGTAATTCGATTCGTGTTTTTCTGAAATAGTAGGTGAAGCGGGGCGACCCATGAACTGATACAAATTCCCCGCATCGAATAAATCTGATTTTGGTGCTCTGGCAAAATCGTCTCAGAAAATGTAGCGAGGAGGTCCGGATTGCTTGTTTGTAGTTAGATCGG
>JAKBAI010000060.1 GCA_021809185.1 Planctomycetota bacterium | reverse complement strand
AACCAGAGGTGCAGATCATGAAAGACGAGATCTATCTCTACTGAGGAATTTTTATGCAACGGCGTCGAGTTGTTATCACCGGTATGGGGGTGATCACCCCTTTGGGCCACAACGTAACAGAGCTATTTCAAAGCCAGATTGAAGGTAAGAGTGGTGTCGGTCCTATTCAGCATTTTGATGCCAGAACGTTCCCGACGACTTTTGCCTCTGAAGTGAAAAATTTCGATTTGGCACACCATGTTCCCGATGCGGAACGTTGGAAAAATTGTGGGTTGAATACGCGCTTTGCTTTGGCCGCGGCCCGGCAAGCTCTACAGGATGCTGGGTTGTTGGACAATACCCAAATGGATCGTAGCACTTTCGGAGTCTATCTAGGCTCTGGTGAAGGGAGTCACGATTTTTATCATCTTGTCGAATGTACCGCACAGTCGGTAAAATCCGATGGGTTTGCGATCGACAATCAACGTTTTATTCATCATGCAACAAGAGCATTTAGCGGTGCTCAGGAATACGAAATGGAGTTGCAAACAACCGCTGGTCATCTGGCCCAAGCATATGAACTTCTCGGACCGAATTATACCTGCCAAACTGCTTGTGCCGCTAGTTCGCAAGCAATTGGCGAGGCGATGAGTCTTATTCGCCAAGGTCAAGCCGATTTGATTCTATCGGGGGGTGCCCATAGCATGATCCATCCATTCGGTGTTTCTGGGTTCAATCTCCTTACCGCCCTGTCCCAACACAACGAATTTCCTCAAAAAGCTTCACGCCCCTTCGATCTGAATCGCGACGGGTTTGTTCTGGGGGAAGGGGCTGGAATGGTAGTCTTAGAAGAATATGAACACGCCCGAAAACGGGGGGCAACTATCTATGCCGAACTGAGCGGTTATGGCAGTACCGCTGATGCCTTCCGTGTGACAGATAGTCATCCTGATGGTCAGGGGGCTATTGCTGCTATTCGTCATGCCCTAGCCGATGCGCGTGTCACCCCCAGTCAAATCGGATATATCAATGCTCATGGCACCAGTACCCAAGTGAATGATCGCTCGGAATCCATCGCTATCAAAGCCGTTTTTGGAGAACAAGCTTACAAAGTGCCTATTTCCAGCAGCAAGAGTATGTTAGGTCATCTGATTTGCGCTGCCGGAGCCGTTGAGCTTATCATCAGTATTGTGGCAATGCACCAAGGAATTCTTCCCCCGACAATTAACTACGAAACTCCCGATCCTGATTGCGATCTCGATTACATCCCAAATAAGGCCCGGGAAGTCCGCTCAAACCGTATTTTGAGTAATTCTTTTGGCTTTGGTGGGCAAAATATTTCGTTAATTGCAGAAAGAATCTAGATTTTATTTGATTTTAAAGTAAGAATTTATATTATAATCACTTAGGAAAGAAATTTTGAAGATATTTGCACGGATTCGCAAGAAATGGGGATCGTATACTTCCCCAATACTTTAATGAATTGAACTCGAGAATTTTTGAATTGATCTTAAGTAATTGATCTTAAGTAATTGATCTTAAGTAATTGATCTTAAGTAATTGATCTTAAGTAATTGATCTTAAGTAATTGATCTTAAGTAATTGATCTTAAGTAATTTCTAAATAGAAAATTTGAATTTTTTAATGGATTATCAGGTTCTCTAGTTTTATTTAGACCCGAATTGTAATTTTTGATGTCAAATATCAATTAAATTACCTAAATTTGAGTTTGATGTATACTTTTTGAAAATTCATTCTGTTATTTCAATAATTATCTCACGGTTATCAATAATTATGATAACGGTTTGATTTTGTGTTGATCTATTATCTATTCCGCCCTCTGGAATTTTTGATCATTCTATATTCTCGATTTAAAAACGATCAGATATTTGGTTTATTAAAGTAATACAATTGTGTGATCTTTAGATGACCCACAATAAATCACAATAAATCGAGATAAAAGAACTGAAATTGGAACGGAAATAGCTGAATAATTAGGTACATTGAATTAAAAGATGAGTAAATATTAAAGGATAATTTAATTTATTGTTAAGGTTACGAGGTTTAGCCCTACCCTTAATTATTAGTATCTGATTATTAGCATCAATAATCAAAATATGCAAATTGATTTTCAGAAACATCCTCCCATCTGAAACCAATTTCAAAAAGCCTTAAATGCCCGTAAGTGCCTTAAAAAAAGGAGAAATCGGTTTGATGAGTTTTTTCTGGCTAGGGATTATATGTGTTTGTTTCCTCCCTGCCGTGGTAACACTGTTGGTTCTCTCTCTGCATATATATGTTCGGGTAAAGTACCTCCCTATTTTGTTGCGTGTTTTTTGTGAAAAGCCTCTATTTATAATACCTCGAGGTGAGCCAAAAGCGGGGGCCGAATCGGTTCAATTCGCAACAAAAGATCGGCTGATGCTTCAAGGTTGTTACCTCAAAACAGAGCAGCCTGTAAGAAAAGGGGTTATTCTCTTTGGGTTAGAATATGGCTCGAATCGCTGGTCTTGTCTTCCATATTGTGAACCCTTATTGCAATCGGGGTACGATATATTTGCCTTTGAGCCGCGGAATCAAGGGGATAGTGATCGAATCGAAGGTTATGACCCCCTGCAATGGATAACGGAGTATGAATTGGAAGATACTCTCGCAGCGATTGATTACTTGGAGAGTCGCCCAGATGCTTCCAAAGATGGGATAGGATATTTTGGAATCAGTCGAGGGGCCAATGCAGGATTATTAGCAGCAGTGCGCCATCGAGCTATTCGTTGTATAACTACGGATGGTGCTTTTGCTACCAAGGGGACCATGCTCCCTTATATGAGAAAATGGGTCTCTATTTACAATAACCGTTATTTAGTGCATGGATTGTTACCCAGCTGGTTTTACGGTTGGTTGGCCATGGTTGGAATCAGAAGAGTTGCGCGTGAACGCGGAGTACGCTATCTTCATATCGAAAAAGCCCTAGGAGGATTGCGTCGACCTCTATTGATGATCCACGGTGAAAAAGATACATATATCAAAGTCGATATGGCTCAAGAACTTTATGAAATTGCCACCAGCCCTAAGGAATTGTGGATAGTTCCAAAAGCCAAACACAATCAGTGTTTAGCTCTTGCAGGCGATGCGTATTCCAAAAAAGTTATCGGTTTCTTCGATCATCACCTTGCTGGTATTGAACCTGGAACTCGTCCGATCGATGCCACAGCGGATACCACTGCCGATATGTCAGCAGATCCCGCTACTGAAGCGACTAGCGAGACCATTCACAAACGATCTTCAGATTCGAGTGTTTCGCTAGTATCTGTATCCTCTGGTGGGGTTACTGTCCATTCAGAAGAACCGTCCAGTGACTCTAGCTATGGCTCCAGTTTCGGCAATCTGAAAAGTCGATAAAAGTCGAGCACCGTCATTCGGGGGTATCTGTTTGTTATTTGCAAATAAATCTGCAAGCAAAAATAGCATACCACCGAGCTAATTTCAAACAGAGAAATTTCGCCCATATTTTTCTGATTTCAACTAAGTTCACTGTCACTATGTTCACCGTTACTAAGTTCACCGATAAAATAAACTCGTCTTATTATATTTTGTTGTCTTTCGTCAGTAAAATCAAATCCATAGCAGTTATTGTAGTCTCTTAACCAGGCAAGCGCGCGGAGAGCGAGCATGTTCAAACAATTTTTACTTCGAATGGCAGGTAGGGTTGTCGCCCGGCCCGTGCGCCGATCGATCGAAGCATTTCACCAGGCCACTCGGGATCCCGTAGGGGTTCAAAGCCGATTACTGCAAGAGATCTTAAACAAACAAAAAGAGACTCAATTTGGCCGTGATCATCGGTTTTCAGATATTAAAAATATAACTCAATTCCGCCAACATGTTCCTATTGCTCCCTATGAATATATTGCACCGTATATCGAGCGCGTTAAAAATGGGGATATCCAGGCATTATTAGCAGATAATTCGTTGAAAATGTTTGCTCTCACGAGCGGGACTACGGCAGCTCGAAAGCTGATTCCTATTACGCAAAATTATCTGGAAGATTATCGCCGGGGTTGGAATATCTGGGGCTTGACCGCCTTTCAAATCCATCGCCAAGCAGCCTTGAAACCAGTGGTTCAGCTTGTTGGCGACCCGGAAGAATTTCATTCACCGGGGGGAATTCCCTGTGGCAATTTATCTGGATTTACGGCACAGATTCAGAAGAAGATCGTCCGCTTTCTTTACTGTGTCCCAGCCATAAGTGGGCGGATCAAGGATTCGCACGCACGGTATTATGTTGCTCTGCGCTTCAGTATAACTCGTTCGGTCGGTTTGCTCAGTTCCGCTAATCCTAGTACACTGGTAGCATTGGCTCGTGTTTTAGATCAACAAAAAGAAAATCTGATTCGCGATATACATAACGGTACTTTAAACGACAAACTCGATATCCCCGCAGCGATCCGAGCAGAATTAATGACTAGGAAAGGGGTACGCCCTCAACCGGAGAAAGCGCGATTACTCGAAACGTTTGTCCAGAAAAGAAATGCCTTATTGCCAATGGATATCTGGCCAGAAGATAGACTACTGATCGGTTGCTGGACTGGTGGCAGTGTTGGTCCTTATCTCCACCAACTCAAAACGTATTATGGCAGCACGCCCGTACGCGATATTGGCTTGCTTGCTAGCGAAGGCCGGATGACAATCCCCATTGAAGATTGGAACCCTTCGGGGATTCTCGATATTACCAGTCACTATTTTGAATTCGTACCTGAAGGGGAAATCGATTCTCCGCAACCCACTGTCCTTGCTCCCCATGAATTACAGATGGGTCACCATTATTATATTCTCCCTACAACCAAATCGGGTCTCTATCGCTATCATATTTGCGATCTTGTCCGTGTGACTGGTTTCTCGGAGAAAACTCCGATGATCGAATTCCTAGGCAAAGGAAACCGCTTTGCGAATTTGACTGGCGAAAAAATATCCGAATACCAGGTTTGCCGAACTTTTGATCAGGTCATCACGGGCAGCGGCCTATCTATTTCTATCTATTCTCTTGCCCCCTGTTGGCATGAAGAGCAATCTTATTATACGATCTATCTAGAACAAAAAGATGTCTCCTCCATCGAAAAATTAAAACTGTTTTTGCGCGGATTCGATCAACAGCTTCAGCTCGAGAATGTAGAATATGCAGCAAAACGCGAAAGCAAAAGGCTCGGCCCTCTCCAAGCTGGTATTGTTGCTGATGGTTTCTGGCAGCAATGGGATCGCCAACGCCTTGCGAATACGGGTGGTTCTCCCGAACAATATAAACATCCCTGTCTTCTCGGTGATCTCAAATACCAGAAAGAAATCCCAACTTTGCAAATCGTTTTGCCGGAATAAAAGAGGATTATCTTCTACTATTTCTTCACTTTTCCATGCCCGGCCACAAATCTTTATGCCCACAAAGATCTGGAAAAACAAATTCTTTATGAATCACATTATTCTTAACTTGATAAAATTTTTGAAAGTGCACCCTTATTGTTCTCAAAGCAAAAATGCACTGAACTCCAAAAATGGATGACCGATTAGCTGAAACATTGGTTGTGAAACTCGTTTCGATGAAGCTATTTTGATTGCAATTTTAGAATCCAAATAGAACTTGTTTTGTTTGATAAAGTATTTGTTAGATTTTGAACCAAACCATTGCGAAGAATCAAATAGAAAGAGATAAGGGATGGCAATTTGAAAATGCTAATTATACGATCAATGAGAGATCACGAAAGAGAAATACCCCGATCAAAGAGCAAATAATGACAAATAACGATGAATAATGAATGCGGAGTTGTAACAGTTATTGATCGTATGTGCTGTGCCCTTTTCGCGTGTCCCCTCTTACCCTGAGTCCCCTCTTACTCTAACGGTTCAGGTTGCGGTAGCTATTTTCGTTTCGAGCCGCGATTTTCGACGGGTAAAGCAAAAGAGTCCTCATTTAGGACAGACAAAGAATGTCTGCCCTAAAAAGATTTGAGTATTGATTGTTTGGTAGATTATGCAGCAGCAACGCCAACTAGTCGTTGTGCAGGTAATTTGAGTTTCGCTTGTGTCAGCCACTGGCCAGCATCTGGTGCACCATGCCAGCGTTGTAATTCCATCGATTCAATATGTTCTTTTTCTTCTTCGTCAAATAAATCCGTGTAAGCTTCGAGATAAGTTTCACGAACTTGGGTAGACGAACGCCCAACAACCACTAGCGCTTCTGCTCGTTCGTCATTGAAAATTGCAATCGCTCGCCAGCATTGTGCTTTTGCTTCTGTTTGATGTAACATGGTGTAACCCTCCTTGGTTATTAATTGGTTATTAATTAGTTTCTTATTAGTCTCATATTGGTTTCTAACTTTTCATCCAAAGTAGTTACCAGTTTTAACTGAAATTAAGTTCAAATTAATGGTCTTTGCAATTAAGAAGTCTGAGAAACCACAAATAATTCCAATACCTAATTGTTTCTGAACAAATGTTACTCATAGAGAGTAAATTTATATTATGAACCCATCAGAAACAAATTTCTTTACAATTATTCTATAATTCTAGTCAAGTTTTTTTCATGCGAATGATATTTGGAAATTCTTTGACCAAACACCCATCCGGAACCAGACCAAATCATAACACTAGGTGATTTTGGCAAATTTATCAAAATCTGTCAACCGAATAATTGTAATTTTTTCCTATTTGCATTTATATTTTTAAATTTTATATTCGTATTACTTTTTGAATATTTTTCGTGAAAAGGAAAATATTGAAGGGATATTTTGCTAAGGATTTCGCCTCTTTCCAAAATAGCCCAAGTTTAACGAACAATTAGTCGATTTTAATATAACGAATACTTAATTCAAAATCGTCATAGTTTTAATTCATGACAAAATGATTCTTCTCTCCGATTAAATTTTACAGAACATAGGAAAGTTGCTGGATGAAACCGAATCGATTTGTTCATTTGCATTGTCACACGCATTACAGCTTGTTGGATGGAGCTAATCGTATCCCTGAACTGGTTGCGCAAACATTAAAATTGGGGATGAATGCGATAGCCATAACCGATCATGGAAATCTGTATGGGGCCATCGAATTCTATCAGGAATGTGTAGCGAAGCAGGTGAAGCCAATTATTGGTTACGAAGCGTACATTGCACCGGGAAGTCGATTTGAAAAATCGGCAGCTCGTAAAGATGCTGCCTATCATTTAACTTTACTTGCCCAAAATGAAGTAGGTTTTCGGAATCTAATCCAATTAAGTTCACTCGCATTTGTGGAGGGTTATCGCTTCGTGCCGCGGATTGATAAAGAAATCCTAGAAGCACATTCGGAGGGGTTGATCTGTTTAAGTGGTTGTCTCTCAGGAGAATTCAACGAATTTTTGTTGCGTGAGGACCGCCAGTCTGCCAAGAAATTAGTGAGCTGGTACGAACGGGTATTTGGAAAACGATTTTACATAGAATTGCAAAATAATGGACTAGAGATTCAGGATCAATGCACCAGCCAAGCGGTGGAGATAGCCAATCAGATGGGGTTACCGTTGGTGGCCACAGCGGATGCTCATTATTTGTGCCAGAACGATGCCGCAGCTCACGATGTGTTGATCTGTATTAATACAGGCGCCAAGCGCAGCGATGAGAAGCGGATGCGCTATGGGGATGATAGCCGATTCAAGAATCCGTTTTATGTCCGGTCGCCGCAAGATATGTACGATTTGTTTCCATCGTTACACGATGCGGTAGCTCGAAGTCAAGAGATAGCAGATTTGGTAGATATTCGTCTGGATTTCAAAAAACGCCATTTTCCCATTTTTACACCACCGAACGGTCAGTCCAGTGAAGATTTTTTACGCAATTTGTGTTTCGAAGGAATGGAGAAACGGTATACTTCCAAACCGCGCTCCGATGTTCGAGCACGATTGGAACATGAACTATCCATCATTTGCCGCATGGGTTTTGCTTCGTATTTCCTGATTGTCTGGGATTTTGTCCGCTTTGCCCGCGAGACGGGGATTCCGTGTTCGGCGCGCGGTTCCGGTTGCGGTGCAGTGGTTTCGTATGTTTTATTTTTAAGCCATGTCGACCCACTCGAATACGATCTACTTTTTGAACGATTTCTCGATCCGAATCGTAGCGAAGCCCCAGATATCGATATCGATTTTTGCCAGGAACGCCGAGAATTGGTCATCGACTACGTAAAACGCAAATATGGGGAATCGAGTGTCGCCCAGATTGCCACTTTTGGTACCATGGCGGCCAAAGCTGCTATTAAAGATGTTGGCCGCGTTTTGGATATACCACTAGATCGAGTCAACTATCTCACCAAAATGATTTCCAGTAAACCTGGCACGACTCTCGAAGATTCTCTCAATGATTCCGTCGATTTCCGCCGGGAATATGATACCGATCCGGTAGTCACGGAACTAGTCGATATTGCGTTGCGTTTAGAGGGGACCAATCGCAACGCAGGAACTCATGCTGCGGGGGTGGTGATTGCCAATGGAGCGATAACCAATTATGTACCGGTGCAGCTCGTTAATCGTAAAGAGGATAGTAACGGGCACAAAGAGCAGCGAAAAACGATAACTACGCAATGGGTAATGGGGGATCTGGAAACGGTTGGTATGCTGAAGATGGACTTTCTCGGTCTGCGTACCCTGACCTTAGTCGATCACACCCTCCGACTGATTCGTGAAACCCGCGGCGAGGAGGTCGACATTTTCAAGATCCCTCTGGATGATCCCGAAACTTATAAAATGTTACAGCGCGGCGATGCCAAAGGGGTGTTTCAATTCGAATCCGAAGGGATTCGGGAATTATTGAAGCGAATGAGACCCGATAACATTCGCGATATTATCGCCTCCACTGCTCTGTATCGCCCTGGCCCGCTCGAAGGGGGGATGGTCGATGAGTATATCAATTGCAAACACGGTCGAAAACAGCCTGTGTATCCCCACAAAATCATGGAAGATGTTCTGGGTGAAACTTACGGTGTAATGTGTTATCAAGAGCAGGTCATGCGCATTTTGAATCGATTAGGGAATATCGAACTATCTAGTGCGTATGCCTGTATTAAAGCGATTAGCAAAAAGAAACAGGAAATTATCGATGCTCGGCGAAACGATTTTATCAAAGGTTGTTTGGAACAGGGGTTAGAGCGTGCCAAGAGCGAAGAGATATTTGGTCTGATCGAAAAATTTGGTGGTTACGGTTTCAATAAATCGCATAGTGCCGCCTATGCGCAATTGTCGTATCAAACCGCCTATCTGAAGCGGCACTACACCGCGGAATTTTTTGCGGCGTTATTATCTTCAGAAATCGATGACAGCAACAAACGCGATATTCTGGTCGATCACTTCAATGATGCTCGCAAGTTTGGTATCGAAATTCTGCCGCCCAATATCAATGAAGGGGAGGTCGTTTTCTCGGTCAAAAATGGCAAGATCGTCTTTGGCTTGACAGCGATCAAGGGGCTGGGGCGCAGCGCAGCGGAAGCAATTGTGCAAGAACGGAATGCGAATGGGGCTTTCAAGGATCTCTATGAATTGTGCGAGCGGGTGGATAGCAGAACCGTAAGTAAAATGGCTCTGGAAAAATTGATCAAGGCAGGAGCCATGGATCAATTTGGTCAGCCGATCGGCCACCGCGCCCAGCTTTTGGTGGCTTTGCCCAGCGCGGTTCAATCGGCAGGAGATCGGCAAGAAGATCGCCAGCGCGGTCAGATGAGCATGTTTGATCTAATGGAATCCGATCCTCAGAATGATTCAACAAATCTGCAAATCTCGCTTCCTAATGTTCCGGTCTGGCATAATCGCGATCAGCTCAAATTCGAAAAAGAGGCTCTCGATTTCTATTTCTCTTCTCATCCATTAGCCGATGTAGAAAAAGATTTAGGCCGTTTTGCTACCCATCCTATCGTTGAGGTGTTCAAACTCGATGATGGCACAGAAGTCCGAATTGGTGGGATGCTGGTGCAGACAAGAATTACAACGACGCGCCGAGGGGATCCGATGGTTCGTTGCAAAATCGAAGATCTCACGGGCCAGCTCGATGCGCTGATGTGGCCTTCCGATTTTTCTCGCTTTCGCGACTATTTTGTCGATGATAAAATCTATCTTTTCGATGGTCGCCTCGAACGGCAAAATCGCGATGAACCTAGTCTGGTTTTGCAAAAACTGATCACCATCGAACAGGCAAAAAAAGAGCTTACGAAAGGTCTGATTCTCAAGCTGAACCTCGCCGAACACCACCACGAAGCGGTTGTTGCCATCGCTCGCGTTTTGCGACGGGTTCCTGGCCCTTGCCAGGTATATTTGCATGTTCGTGATCCGTTAGGTAACCTTGCGAGATTTAAAATCGGCGACGATTATCGGGTGAATCCTGCTATGTTGCCCATCGATGAACTAGAAACCATGCTCGGTCAGGGAGCTGTGATTTTCAGTGGTCGAGGATGATGATCAAGCTTATTCGAGCAGCTATTATTATTTAGCCCCAGAGATCATATAAGAGATCAGATGAGAGGAAATCCTTCCGATTATCTGTCAAGCGGGTAAAGTAAATGTCAAGAATATTTAGCTTAAACCGTTCTGGAGTGTAACCGTTCTGGAGTGTAATCGAAATGGAAAAGTTTCATAATTTATTTCAGTTAATTGTCTATAAACAATTAAAAATATTGGACCTGTGAGCGGTCACCGTTTAATGAAAATTTAACGGTGGGATGAATTATTTTTCGTCTTCCAAAAATCTTACACAAAACTTACTAAAAATGGGGGATAAGATTAAGTAAGATAAGTACCCCCGACAGGGATCGAACCTGTAACCTAGGGATTAGAAATCCCTTGCGCTATCCAATTGCGCCACGGGGGCCAGAATATCTTTTTTGCGAAGATAATCTTCTTGTTATTTTATAGAAATTCCAAAATTTAGCTAGTAGTAAGCTCTCCACTCAACGCAAATTTTTTAATAGGTTATTGATGACGTCGACAGCGATTATTTATCTGTAGATCGATGCGATTGTTGTTTCGTTTCAGAGTTCACTTTTGAGTGCCAGATCCGACAAAATGAAGCTAGAAAAAGCAAGGAAATAGAGCTTAATTTTTGGCAGCAAGAACCCCTCGACTAAGAACGTGATAATCTGGACTAGAGCGGGAAAAGTCACTTTCCATTACCACGATTTCATCTACATTCCACTCTCCAAATTCCTGCGATTCATACGGTTTAAGTATACCTGGCCAAGATAGATTTTCTGATTGAGTACCGATCCGAGCCATCGTTAAATGAGGGTGAAATTTTCGATCTTCCGGACGATAGCCCATTTCTTCCGCTAAATGATTACTTAGTTCTGATTGCAGTTGAATACAAATATCAGCCCCGAGGTTGACACCAATCCAGAGAACTTTCGGTCGACGGAGATTGGGGAAGCAACCTACCCCTGTTAGACTTATCTGGAAAGGGGGGTGATTTTTCGTTAACTTCTTTACAATCTGACAGGCAGAAACGAGCTGAAGTTCATCGATTTCACCCAAAAAATTCAAAGTGAGATGAAAATTTTTTGGATCGACCCAGCGGCAAACCGACGAACTATCTTGTAATGAAGTTTGTATCTCCAGACAACGCTCACGAATTCTTTCTGGAACAGGGATGGCGATAAAACAGCGTATTTTGGCCAATGCTTTCTCGATTATTCCAATTTTAATTAGAAGTTTAACATCTCGCGATAGCTAAATAGTCGGGTATCCAGCTCTTCTCGGCTAATCGATTGTAATCGATCGAGACCAAAACTTTCAACCGTTAGACTAGCCATTACCGTGCCATAGGCCATTGCTCTTCGCAACTGACCTGGATGATATTCTTTTTGCTCTGCTAAATAGCCGACCAAAGCCCCCGCAAATGAATCCCCTGCACCCGTAGGATCTTTAACTTGTGAAGTTGGATAGGCCGGAATGGCAAAGACCCCATCTTTACTGCACAACATCGAACCATGCTCCCCTTTTTTGATTACGACGAACGAGGGGCCAAGTTTGCGAATCGCTTCCGCGGCAGGGATAAGATGATCTAAACCTGTGAGAAGTTTTGCTTCGCTATCATTCAAAAGCAAACCGTCGATCTGTTTTAATAATTGCATCAACGCATCATGTTCGCTCTGGATCCAGAAATCCATCGTATCCGCTAGAATCAATTTCGGATTTTTAACCTGTTCGATCACTTTCATCTGGACCTGCGGACTGCTATTAGCCAAAAATAAATGAGTCGATTCCTGATACGATGTGGGTAAAACCGGATCGAATTCGGCCAGAACATTCAGATGAACTTCTAGAGTATCGCGCGTGTTCATATCCTCATGATATTTTCCTTTCCAGAAAAAGGTTTTCCCCTCTTTCATGGTTTGCACCCCGGAAAGATCGACCCCGCGATTAAGCAATATCTCACGAAAAGATTGCGGAAAATCGTGACCGACAATACTAGTCAATTTCGGTTTGGTGAAGAAACTAGCTGCAAATGAAGAAAAAGTTCCTGAACCACCCAGAATGCGATCCACCGATCCACTGGGCGCTTCGATCGAATCAAACGCCATTGTTCCAACCACTAACATCGACACGCATCAACTCCTCTACATAGAAGGTAATAATATTAAGAAAGATCGGATGAAAACTCGAAAATTCAAAGGAGTTAAAATTCAACGGAGTTGAGAGACCACTCCCCATTCCCTTTATGACTCCCTTTATGATTAAATCACTGCCGCTATTTAAAACAACACTCGACACCAAACAAATTTGGCTCGAAACCAGGTTTAGAACGCTTCGAATCCTGCTAAAATATATGGATTGGAGCAAACCAATGGTAGAGCGAAATATTCGAAATAATGAACGAGAAAGTCCAACATATCGCCATTCGATTCCGACAATCCCAACTAAGCAAAAAGCTGTGTAAGCATTCTTTGTAGGCATCCCCGTTGCGAACAAAAATCACTTCACCAGTTTTATTTCTCAATTTAAGAAACTATCCAATAGCAAATTCTATAAGAAAAGAAAATGAAGACAACAAAGGAAGAAGCGGATTTAATGTAACCGTTTAGGAAAGGTAGTAGGCGGGGAAAGTAGGCAGTAGGTAGATGGCAGATGGCAGATGGCAGATGGCAGTAGGCGGGGAAAGTAGGCAGTAGGTAGATGGCAGTAGGCAACTGGCAGTAGGCAGATGGGATCAGTAAGGATCGTTTGGATCGGAAATCGGTTATCCAAAATCGAAAGATCAAAATCGAAATTCCGAACTTTTTTCTCAAAAGGCTCTCTTTATCCAAATAGAATCGTATAATGGAATCGATGCAGGTTGGGTGGATGATCGCTGCCTAGTTTCGCTTATGATAGTTTCTGGGTAACTCTTAGATCTATTATTTGCAAACCGGGGAGAGGAAAGTCCGGGCTCCGCAGGACACGATGATGGCTAACGGCCACCGTTGGGGGAATTCGTCTTTACCCGATAGCGAATTCATCTCAATCGGGAAAGTGCAACAGAAAGTATACCGCCGAAAATTATGGCAAAAAACTCTAACTGATGATTTTTCCCATAAGGAGGCTTCGAAATATCAGGGATATTTTATCTATGGTTTTTTCGTTGAATCCTGGTTATCAGCAGAAGCTATAAAAACGAAAAGCAACCAAAAAGGTTTGCTTTTACTAATTCGGTAAGGGTGAAAAGGTGGGGAACTTTTGTTCTTAATGTAAGAGCCCACCAGCGGTTTGGCGACAAATCGGCTCGGTAAACCCCATTGGGAGCAAGGCCAAATATGGAAGGCGGATCGGTCCGGTCCATTCCTTCCGGGTAGGCTGCTCGAACTGCTGGGCAACCAGTAGTCTAGATAAATGATCATCACCAGGAGGTAACTCCTCCTGGAACAAAACCCGGCTTATAACCCAACCTGCTCCAATCGGGACTTTTAGCGATGTTTAAGGACTTTTTACACTTTAATCTACTTCCATTTTCGTCTCTTAAAATCGTTTAACTCTCTCCTTATTTTTTTTCTCTAGATAAAAATTCATTTAAATTCTTGTTATACTTCAACTTATTTCAACGAGATCCGGATTGCTTCAATCCGGTGGATGTTATTCTGATAATCCTTGGAGACATCGATTACTCAAAGCAGTTTCGATCCAGGATTTTATCCGCTGATCATCGAGTCGCTCCAGAGCATCTAATAGATTGCAACAAATCCGTTTTCGCAAGTAAGATTCGGGATAAGCTTCGTGGATCTTATGCACCTCCATAACGAAGACGATCACATGGTGATCTTTCCCCTCTTTTTGATAGACATAACTGCCTAGTGGCTCCCCGATCAAAGATCCCGTTAGCCCCGCTTCTTCCCAAGCTTCGCGTAAAGCAGTTTCCCCAGCAGTATGCCGATATTCGATCGTCCCTTTTGGAATAATCCATCGGTTTTTATTCCGAGATGAAATGAGATAGATTTGACCATCATAGATGGGAATCACTGCGGCTTGGCGAACCGATTCCAGCATTCGATCATCCTCAGTTTAGTGAATCGATCGCTACAAAACTGTAACGATCGATTCAATTTTGTTTTCTTCTATCTTGAGACATCCCTATTTATCGGTCAAGTACCTCAATCGGGTTTATTTCTTTTTTTAAAGCATATTTTGAAATCGATATCAAAGAAAAGAGATGAATCCATTACCCATTTTTGATTCATTGAGCCTGCGAAATTCATTGGGTCTCCGAATAGCTCCATTTCCTGGATCGCGACACGAAGAAAAAGTCCATTAGCTTGAAAATATACACTAAAACTTCTCAAATAGAGGAACGATTAACAATCTAATACCTATTCCGATTTCTATAATTTTTTGATTTTTTCGAAGATCGACTCTTAACGTTAACAGTAGAAAACCATAAAGTTGGTTATAGTAAGAATAATTTCTCGTTTAGATTTTTTCAAAGGAGTTTTCCATGTCCATGTTTATTGGCGAAGGGTTGGTCATTGAAGGCAGTGATCTCAAAAACGTAGCCCACATCGATTTGATGATCGGCAGTAAGGAGGGCCCCGTTGGCGCGGCATTTGCCAAAGCTCTGGCAACTCAGGTAGAAGGGCACACCAATCTGCTTGCAGTGGTTTCCCCAAACATCGTTTGTAAACCGGCAACAGTCATGATTCCTAAAGTAACCATGAAAGGGAGCAAGCAGGTTCTGCAAATGTTTGGTCCAGCACAAGCTGCCGTAGCTCGCGCGGTGGTTGATAGTGTTGTGGAAGGAATTATCCCAAAAGCCGAAGCGGAAAACTGGGTCATTGTTTGTGGTGTTTTCATAGATGCCAAAGCAGATAACAATGCCAAAGTTTACAAAAATAATTATGAAGCGGTTAAACTAGCAATCCGCCATGCAATGACCGGAAAACCGACGATCGATGAAATTATTGCCAAAAAGGAAACTAAACACCCATTTGAATAATCATTTGAATAATCATTCTGTCTCTTATCGCAGATAGCTCGATCGAGTGCTGCGTCTAGAAAATCAAAGATGGAATAAAAACCATGCTACGGATAAAAAACGAAAATGGCCTGGTTTGGGTTTGGTGATATAATTGATTGTTACTTGAATTATTTTTTGCAATCAAAAAATTGGTTATCCCACCAAACCCAACTGCAATATATCGGTTCTTCTGTAGTCAAAAAGTATACCTTTGATTTATCTAATTAGTTCATCATCAACAATAAGCCCTTGAAATTAAACCTTAGTAAATAAGCCCTCGTTAATGAGCCTTTGTTAAAGTTAGCAACAATTTTTTTTTGACCCTCATTTGAATTTTTCAGGGTGAAAATAAGAAGCAAGATGGAAACAAGAACTATGGAAAAAAGAAAGATATTGCTTCATCTGGACAGTGATCCACAACCATCAGTCTTCGATCGGGTGGTAGCCATCGATTCCGGAGTTGAAGAGGTTCTGAGTTATGGAAACGTAAAAAAAGACCAGATTATGAGTATGGTGCATGGTTGTATTTTTACTCGTCATAGCCGGGATTTGCACCATACGGCCATTTACATTGGCGGATCAGATCTGACCCAAGGGGAAGAACTGTTGCAAGAGATTCGCCAGCATTTTATCAGCAAATGGAAACTACAGGTTTCTGTCATGCTGGATTCGAACGGTTCGAACACGACGGCCGCAGCAGCAGTTCGTGCGGCAACTAAGCATATCGATGTTGGCAATGTCCAAGCACTGGTTCTAGGGGGAACCGGTCCGGTAGGCCAGCGGGTCGCTTTGTTGCTAGCTCGTTTAGGGGCAAAAGTGCGCATCGGTTCGCGTTCCTTGCCCCGCGCGGATAGTGTTTGCCAATCGATCCGCAAATCGTATCCAGGGTCGCATGTCGAAGCGGTCAGTACCGCTAGTTCTAGCGATGGTCCACTCGCCCTAAAAAATTGCGAATTAGTAATCGCGGCAGGGGCTGCGGGTGCGCTGTTATTACCCCATAAGATCCGGCACACTTCTACCCAATTACGACTGGCCATCGATCTGAATGCGGTCCCTCCTGTCGGGATTGAAGGCATCGAAATTAACGACAAAGCTCAGCACCGCGATGGATTGATCTGCTATGGTGCGATCGGTGTCGGTGATATTAAAATGGCAATTCACCGCGCAGCGATTCAGAATCTCTACGAGCGAAACGATCTGATTCTCACTGCTGAAGAGATCTATGACCTGGCTTTGCGCTTATAAATATTCCCCTGTTTTTCGTCCAAGAAATATGCCCAAATTATTCTGCTTTTTTCTGTTCAAGTTTATGGAGACCCTAGCTTCCTCTGCAGGCCATGGCGTTTTGATATCTGTCTAATTAGATCTTTCTGTAGATCTCTTCGCCTTGAGCTTGAGTATCTATTCATTTAATCTGGTCTTCTTAAGGCGATTCTGTTAAGGCGATTCTCTTGATAACGGTGCCATAGAATGGGTTGCTCAATAATTATTTGGTAATATGGACGATGAAATCTGAGCCGTTTAGCTTTGCCACGAATCTCCAACACAAGAGCGACAATTCTCCTGCGGATCAACTCGATGCCGAGATGATGGCGCAAATTCGCCGATTACAGATCTATGCTCGGCGAACCGTCTCTTCTTATTTATCCGGAGAATTCGCTAGCGTTTTTCGTGGCCAAGGGTTGATGTTTGATGAGGTTCGCGCCTATCAGATCGGGGACGATGTTCGCTCTATCGATTGGAACGTTAGTGCCCGTATGAACGAAACTTTCGTTAAACGTTTTATTGAAGAACGAGAACAAAATATTTTCTTGCTTGTCGATATTAGCCAATCGCTTAATTTCAGTACCGAACGTCTGACCAAACGGCAAATCGCCGCGGAATTAGCTGCTCTTATCGCTTACAGTGCTCTGGACAATCGTGATAAAATTGGTCTCTTGCTCTTTTCGGATCAGATTGAAAAGGTGATCCCAGTTGGCACCGGAACTCGGCATATTGCTGAACTGATTCGCCATGTTCTGGTTACTCGCCCTACAGCGCAGGGCACTTCGATAGCTACTGCCTTGAAATTATCGGCTCGCATTATTCCTAAACGAAGTATTGTTATTCTTATTAGCGATTTCTTGGACGATTCGAACCAATCGACTCTGGAATCGATTCTATTACAGATGAGCCGGAAGTTTGAGCTTATTGCTCTTCAATTAATCGATCCGCGCGAAGAAGTTCTACCCCCTATTGGCTGGGTATCCTTCGCGAGCTGCGAATCAACTTTGAACAAGGAAACAATAACCGAAAAATCGATTCATCTTACCCCCAGCTTTTGCCAGAAATTTGCCGAATCGATGCTAAACAGAAAAGAAGTTCTCCAGGCCATCATGAAAAAGGCCAAAATCGATTTTATGCAGATTTCTAGTCGCGATGATCATCTCCGTGCCCTAATCCGTTTTTTTCAATTGCGTGAACACCGCCGAGTGTCTTCATGAATAGTATATTCTTATCTTTATGGTCTCTCTTCGTTGATCAGAAGATTATCTCGCTTCCAATCCTACTATCCCTGTTTTTCTCTTATCCCTTATTTGCTCAGATTAAACCGACCGAAGACCATAGCTTTCAGAAAAAAGAATCAGCATTGCATACGAGTCAA
This sequence comes from Planctomycetota bacterium, assembly GCA_021809185.1. Lineage (GTDB taxonomy): Bacteria > Planctomycetota > Planctomycetia > Gemmatales > Gemmataceae > JAKBAI01. The sequence goes on along the minus strand of JAKBAI010000060.1, from coordinate 5,162 downwards.
CAACCGAAAGTAGACAACCAACCATCTGCTCCGCCAATGAATAAACGGCGATCCGATTCGACGATCGTAGTCCGTGAGCAATATTTTGGCCAGAGCGGTCAACCAGATTTCATCTATGCTCGTTGTGAAATCTGGCCCGCTTCGATTCGGCTATCGGACAGAGCACAATTGAAAATCACTATCGAAGGCCCAGCTTCCCTCGAAATCCGTTTACCCGTCCCATTACTCACATCGCAAACCGCTCCCTATTGGTATTATCAACTGCAAGAATCACGAAACAGAGAGTCAATCGGCCCAGAACGCGAACGCTATTCCTGGCTATACCACTTATCCCCTTTTCAGAAAGGGACCGATATACCGCTTCAACTGCAATCCATTTCGGTTCAGCTCCAAACTCGTGACCAGCCAATTATCCTCGACTGGGATCAACCATTTACCATCGAAGTTAAAACGATAATCCCAAAAATAGACCTTTCTGCACTACGCCCGATTAGCGGTATTGAAGAGCCGGTCGTTCCCTCTTTACCTCCTAGAAAGGTATTTTTCTTCCCGCTAATATTATTGTTCTTACTATCGCTCTGCTTGATGCTGATGATCTACTGGGTTTATCGAAAACGGTATCGCCAGAGAATCGCTGCACCGCTGGTTGTTATCGAGCCTTACTCGTTCGCTTGGACTATCGCTCGATTGCATCAATTAAAAGGACTCTCGGATAATAATCTTATTTGGATGCAACGATTTTCGATCCTCGTTCGCGGTACCATCGCTAAAAATCTCGATATTCCTATTCATTCCTGCACCACTATCGAACTAATATCCCAATTACGTGATCATCCAACTTTTCAACAATCCTGGTGCGATTCATTAGCCCATTATCTCCAAATTGCAGATCGATATCGCTTTATGCCGCAGAACATCGACAACTCCGAAATGAATTCAAAGGGACTATCGTTCGTTAACCCGATTCAAGATTTAAATGAAAACATTTTACTAAAGGAATCGGAGCAAAAGAGATTAAAAATAAACGTCGCAAAAATCCTAGAAGAAGAACTATCTGAATTTCAAAACCGCCAGGAATGGATTGATTGGGCACTCGATTGGTTGCAACAATGGGACAGACTGAAACAAACGGAATCGAGTCCGAGATAGAAGGAACGGAACGAACGATAGTCTTCAACCGCAGCGCGAAATCAATAGGTCGTGACTCATTTGAATTGCCCCCTTACAATCAGTTGTTCATTGCGTTATAAATTGCGTCACTCGCCAAGTCGTAATAAAAGAAAGATAACCCAATCCTCAGAATTCGTCTTGGAGAGTTTTATGTTCATCAAGATCTATTGCTTGATTCTCTTATTTACTTTTAGTGATATTCCAGAGCGTTCTCTCCTCGGCTTCATCATCTGAATCATGGATTTTGCCATTGGAACTAATCGTAACCGAAAAATCGACGAACTTTTATAGATTCCAAACCCATTTCAGGATTTTACTATTTTGAAGGGTTACCATCGAATCTATTAAAATTGTGAGTAGTTAGCTTTGGGGAAAATTCAAAACTAAAATAGATTAATAATTCGCTATGGTGTTCAACCACAGAAAAACATCAAAAATACGATACCATTTGATTTGAGAAACTTCAATCAAAGTACAACAGAAAGCAATTTTTTTAGATTGTGCTGTAAATATAAATTAGTTGCTTAAAAAAATCTAATAACGAAATTTAGATAAAATAGGTGAAGTTTTATAATAGGCTAGCCGATGAAATTGGGGTAAATGAATCGATTGCATTGATTAATATTTTACCCGATGCAATTGTCCTACTAATAGCGATTGGAAGGCTAGCAACCGGGCAGCATTGAAAGCTCCACAATACTTTTCAATGGTGTTAAATCCAACTTCCAATCATTTACCGAACTAAAAACTTCAGGAGACAATGAACCATGAATCGGATTTATCTAAATTTATCGATTGTTCTAATTGTGTTGACTGGCTTATGGGGATGTGCGCGATCGCCCGGGCAAAGTGGGCTCGATGTATCAACAGTTTTGCAAAATAAAGTGAATCAACTGAGTGACGAAATGGCTCGTCTCAATGCCAAAGATCAACAATTAAATGAAGAGTTAGTGGCAGCAAGAGAATTATCGAAGCAACTAAAAATTGAAATTCAATCCTTGAAAAAAGAACGAGATGCCATTAATGAAGTTGTACGGATCCGCACCCAAGAACGTGAAGCAGTACAAAATCATTATGATCAATTCCGAAAATCGTTACGTGATCTGCTTGCTAAAAACGAATCGACTCTGCCACGATTTTCCCCCTCCCCATCGGAAGAAAGTCCCAGAGAATCGGCTATGACTGGTCTATCGAATCTGGAATGGAAGTAAGCGAACACTACTCATATTATTTCTAACTCGACTATCTTCACCCTTGCGGAGACTTTCCGCAAGGGTGTTTCTTTTTATATAATGTGGAACGGGATTTTGAAAGACGATTTTGTTGGAATTGCTTCCGCTGTGGGTTTTGGATTTTGACTAGATTAGCCGGTTTTATCATTGAAGGGATAGCGAACGAAAATGAATTGGCTACGATTATTTCTAGCGTTATGGTCAAAACAGGAAGAAAAAAGAGTACCGTGAGATTACAATCTAAGAAGATATGAAATAGGAGCCTTAGTAGATGATTCGTACCATCATTTTTGATTTTGGGAATGTTGTTTCATTTTTTGATCATGGCCCAGCGATCGAAAAATTAGCAAGGTATCCAACTATAATTCCGCAAACAATCGCTTCGATTCGTGAGATACTTTATGCGGGCGATTTAGAAGATGCCTATGAAAAAGGGATATATTCAACCGCAGAGTTTATTGAAATCTTTCGCCAGCGGAGCGGCATCATAATAAAGGATGGCGAGTTTTTGCAGATTTTTGATGATATTTTCAGGGCCAATGAAGAATTGCATCAATTGATACCGATACTGGCTAAACGGTATCGTTTACTTTTAGCTAGCAATACCAATGAGGCTCATTGCCAAAAATTTCGAAAGCAATTCTCGGAAATATTATCTTACTTTTCTCACCAGATTGTTTCACAAGAGATTGGCGAACGCAAACCGAACTGGGATTTTTACGCATCGTGCCAGGAAATGGCCAATGCCGAAATTTCGGAGTGCGTTTTTATTGATGATTTAGCCAAAAATGTCGAAGCAGCTAGAGCGTTCGGCTGGCAGACAATTTTATATCGCGATATGACTGATCTGACAAGTTCATTAGCAGATTTAGGAGTAACCTGGTAACAGCTCGATTATCTTTTTTCAATTATTTATTAGCCGAAGGTTTGAACTCCAGAGAAAGAATGAGTCGATGGGGGGGGTTGACAACGATGGAAGATATTTTCAGAACACGCGGGTGTTTACCGAACGCCGTTCGTAAAATCGATTCCAGTTTACCACTTCGGATGTTAATCATTGCAGGGGTATTACTCACATAACGCACTTCATTCAGAAAATCTTCTTTGCTGATTCCCTCTGGGGTGTTGCATTCAATATCTTTAAAGGGAATTTCATTGGTAGGCTGAACTGGCAAATAATCGAAACTCCAGTGGCCAATAATAACAATGAGACCAAGAAATAAACAGCCAACAAAAGTAATTAGTAAAAATTTACCAAGCATTCGTGTCAATGATGGGCTTGAATTTATTTGATTTTCTCTTGTTTCCATTGCTATTCAATCTCATCTAAAAAAGCTGGAGATGGGTATCCCAGGCTAAAAATTAACAATACTTATCCCCTAAAGTATCGTTCATCCAATTATTTCTGGCAGTTAGGGATATTATCTGCATTTTTATGGTGAATGTTTTCAATAAAGCAAAAAGAGTGGTTTCACTCCTTTTTGTTGATAGATTTATGCCAGAAAACTGACTGCATTTACCATATTACAACTTCATTCTCAAGCGAGACGCCACAATTTCGTGCTACAGCTTGGTGGACTTTGTCGATCAGTTCCAGGATATCAACCGCACGCGCACCAGGATGGGCAACAATCCAGTTCGCATTCCGGTCGGATATTTCTGCGGCCCCTATTTTGGCTTTGCCCATACCTGCACGCTCGATCAGATTAGAGGCTTTTTCGTTGCGTGGGTGTTTGAAGACACGAATCGCTGCTTGGAAAGAAAACGGAAAAACCGCTTTTCGATGAATCCAGGATTTGCGAAGACGCTTTTCGATTGCCATAGGGGTATCGTTGTAAAGCTCGAATTCTACTTGAAGGACAATCCAATGATCTGGATTGCCCGAAGTTTGCAAAAGATCGAGATTCGGTTTTTCGCGAATCACCTTTTGGCCCTGCTCATTCAGCATTTCTACCCGGCGAACTCGCGGAAAAATTTCCCCCCAGCGATCTCCTGCATTGCAACGAATACATCCCCCCAGAGTACCGGCAATACCTACTAAGGTTTCAAACCCGGCTAGCCCTTTTACCGTTGTTTGTGCAATCAAATTTAACAACGACGAACGGCAACCCGAACGAACGCTCTTGCCCTGAATTTCAACCTTACTGAATTCCGGATGACTTAATTCCAGAACAACTCCAGGTACTTTCTGTTCACGAATAACGACTTTGGTGCCACTACCCAGTACCCGAATCGGTATATTTTCTTGTCGACAATATTGCACAACTTCACTTAGCTCATCCAAAGATCGCGGAGTTACTAGCATCTCCGCTTCCCCACCAATTTTCAAGGTGTTTTTTTCAGCTAGGGATTGGTTTATTTCGGTTATGGCAGCAAACCGTTCCTGAAACTTCATCCTCTCTTCTCCTTTATTTTAAACCATTATCTTACGAATATTTATTCTCGATTCCAGACTTTGACGAACCATTAAGGGTCGAATTAGATTCCACCTTAGGAATCTCAAGATAATGGCAGATTGATTATGTCAACCAAATCTTTGAAATTAAGATTGAAGTCGGATTTTTATGGATCCATCTTCATTCCGCTTGATAATCAAAATAACTTTGGCAAAGGTTAGAATATGTGATAACATGGGGAAGATAGCCATTTTTCAGAAGAGAAGTTTGAACTTCATCAATACTAGATTCAGAAATCAGAAAGGGAAAAAAGTATGGGACTCGAACAGGAACAAACCCCTCAGGAACTACCACCTGAAGTGAT
>JAKBAI010000305.1 GCA_021809185.1 Planctomycetota bacterium | reverse complement strand
TTCCGATCTAACATATTACAAATATTTAATGCGATATATCTTTATTGAGAATCATCGTAACTATTTATAAAAAATATGGGGCGATCTTTTCATTTTAATTTTTCTCGAACTATAAGTTTTTGCCATTCCTCTGAAAAAATCTACTTTCATGAGACTATATTTTGAGACTAAGTATTGGGGCTTGCTGATCTATTATCTCATTATACCATCTAAGTGGAGCATAATATCTTTAAGAATGGATTAGTCTAATAAAACTCCCTTATTCATCGGGATCGATAAATTTGGTCCCTCGAATTTCTCGAAACGGTTTACTTTGTACAATAACCTCGATTATATTCTCGAGATGATCCTCGTTATTGGCGATTTTTTGTTGCATTAAATCCAAAATCGGTTCATCACCGAGCTGCGCGCCTCGCCCCAGAGCATACCCCAGCAATTTTTTACAAAACTGTCGAGTAAACGCTTCTTTACGCTGGTGCCATAGATAATTGCGTAACCCATCCAGATCTGAAAAGATAGCTCCATCGATTGTTTGAACCTTCGTATCTATTTTTTGGCCTGAGAGATTTTTTTGCCGGCGGCGACCAATCGTATCGAATCCTTCCAGAGCAAAGCCATAGGCATCGATGCGCCGATGGCAAACGGAACATTTGCTATCTCGTGTGTGTTTTTCCACCAATTGTCTCATGGTTAAACCACTCGTTTGACTTTCATCTTCAGGTAATTGAGGTACCCCTTTAGGAGGCTTGGGTAATTTTTCCCCTAGAAGAACTTCGGAAACCCAATTTCCACGGAGTATCGGACTGGTTCTAGAAGCCCCTGATTGAGAAGCTAGAGTAGTCGCTAAGCCAAGAATACCGCCGCGACCATAGGCACGGGCGTTGTTTATTTTTTGGAAAGATTCCCCTTGAATCCCTGGTATACCATAAAATTTGGCCAAAGGACCATTGACAAAAAGGACATCACTATTCAAAATTTCCCCTATTCGACAGTTGTTCTGGAATATATAGGTCCAAAACAGGATCGATTCCTCATACATTGCTTTCCGGAGTGTAGCAAATTCGGGATAATGCTTCTCGCTTTTTTCGTTTAGCTGATCAAAATTTCGGATATGAATCGCTTGGCAACCAAATTCGATCGCACATCGGCGGATTTTATCGTCGTGAATCATGCGTTTAATTTGTGCCGAGAGAATCTCCGGTTGATGTAATCGATTCTGTGCTGCCAATTCGAATAAGATATCATCTGGTAGAGAGGACCAGAGAAAATAGCTTAAGCGAACGGCCAATTCCCAGTCAGAAATGGGATGGCTTGTTGCAATCGGATTTGCTTGTTCTCGTTTATATAAGAACGAAGGGGAAATGAGAATTCGAGCGATCGTCCATTGCATTGCTTGAGCATGGGACAAACCCTCCGCGCGTAATTGTTGATAAAGCGATTCGATTTCTGCTTTTTCTTGTGGTAGCAATGGCCGTCGAAAAGCTTTTTTAGCCCATGGCAGCAATTGCTTTCTTTGCACCGGTTCGGCAGCAAGTAGTATCTGTTTCAGTTGATTGGCACGTTCCTGAAACGGTTTGCGTAATGGAATGAATACCTTGGGATCGCCATCTTGGGTCGAAAATTGGATGATCTGCTCTAGACCATCCACTAGAGCAAAAGCATCTTTACTGATAAAATGCAGATCATCCCAGAGGCGATCGAGTTCTCTCTTTTCTGAAGCAGAAAGCATCAGATTGCATAAAAATTGATCTTCACGATAGAAAACGGTTAGCGTAACAGCTTCATCAACGGGTACGATTTTTGTATAGCATAAGGCGATAGGGAAGATATTTTGAAAATCCTGAATCCCTTTCTGAAAGTATTTATAAGCATTGCTATTCTTAGCGACGAGAATAGGAGCAGAAAAGGTGTTGATGGTTTGTGGCGAATCTGGACCGAGCTGCGGGGCTACGTTGGTATCCTTCCGCTGGATCGGTAACAATCCTTTAACATCCTGAAGAGAGAAATTGGGCAGCTCGGTGCTTACCATTACCTGTACACTTGCATCCTTTTTTGAGACTGGGTCCAAGCTAGCCGAAGTGACAAATTCATAGCCAGCAACCAGTTTCGCTGGGATACGAACAGCAATGACTTCTGGTGCTTTCATACTCAAATCAGCAGAATCGATCTTCGCAGTTTGGTTGGAGAAATTTTGACGATTCCCAAATCGAGCTGGATCGATTCCCCAATTATAAACCTGATTTTTGTTTGGGATCGAAGAGAGACTTTTCATTTTCTTGGAGAGAATAGTTCCCAAAATCGGTCCAGAGTGAGAGGCGAGCTGATCTAGCAAAATCTGATCCGCGGGGGAGATTTTTGAAGCAGGATCCTTCGTTTGGGGTTGACCCGGAGCTACGAAATCCTTCATGAAATGGGACAAGAGATGCTTTTTCAAGAGTAAAGCTAATTGGTTTTTTTGACGAGAATTTGTCTCCTTTTGCCAGCGTTCGATAAGCGAACCAGATGGAATAACCGCACTCAGTTTTGGTGCCGCTTCTGGGGTAATCCAGTGAAAATTCCAGATCGCTTTATTTTGATAGGAATCCGGGTGCGGGTTCGCTTGCAAGATATTTCCTGAAACCTCTTTGCCTAAGTTCCATTGCTTTTTATCAAATTGAATGGTCAAATCTACAGCAGTGAGGTCGCAGGAATGATTTCGATCGCGGGGACCGATCACGAGAGCGATTAGTTCACCGGGTCGAATCAGAAGCGAATCGATTGGTTTAATTTTCGACTGATTGCGACCTTGGGCCACCCCAGAAGCAAGTACCGATTTTTTATTTCCTCGCCAATGTTCCAGAGACCAAGTTATACCATTGCCACATTCTGGATGAGCGTGGGCAACTTCAGCTTGGACTTTTACCGCTCCTTCGATGGGGCTGCGCCAGCTCACAATAACATCTTTTGTTGGCGATGGGTGGACTGCGATCGAATGCGGTTTTAACATTCCTGGAACATGCACAAGTTGATCCGATGAATTCGCAATAACTAATGGAGTTTCTGCCTCCCCCCAACCCGTGACGAAAGAATACTTCGGATTGGCGGGCAACAGCTTATTGAAATGATTTTTAATCTCGACTGCTGGGAGTGATATAACATTCAAATACTCCAGCCAAGCCTGTAGAATTTCTGGATCGAACGGTTCAGGGTTTGCCAATTTATCTTTATTCGTGATGGGTGCTGAGGGAGCGATGCCGGAAGAATATTTTTGTTGCAAATAAGCAAATATTTTTTCGTTGGACAGATCTGGATGCGATTTTTGATATTCTTTCCATTCTTCGACAATCTGCAAGTATCGATCGGTTTGGCCAAGAATTTTATAGCTCGTATCGGTATACCATTGGCTAATAGCCGCAACATCTTTGAGGAGAATTACCTCTTTATTGGCAGCAACAAAGCGGGGTTGATTCCAGACTACCCAATCGTGTTCAGCCCCATCTCCAGCATCATGTGCTAAAAGATAGAGAGTGATATCTCGCTTCGTGCTGGAAATCGGCATTTTTAACCGGTAATCGACTTTTTCTTGCAGAGGGGACAACGGTTGCAACCAAGAAGTTGGTCCTCCAATCTTGCCGATATGCCCAATCGAATTGAACTTCCACAGAATCTGTTGCCAATCATGAATTTCTTTTGCCAGAGCGGTTACGTCCGTTAGCTTTGCATTCTGGAATCGGTGCCGGATCGTATCTAAGATAGGGGAAGGGAAATTGGGGTCATTTTTTTTGTTTAATAAATCTCGGAGAATGCCGAGATATTTTTGATTGAGCGGTAGCTGGGCAACAGGAGTTGGGTTGCCATGCTGTTTTTGCTCGAGAGAGGAGTTCTGTTTTTCTTTTTCCTTGATCAATTCACGCAGATAGTCTTCAAGAGGAACTACTCCCCCTTCCTGCAAATTGCGAATCGACGACCCAAAAAATTCGATACCTGGCATTTTTAGAGTGCCCGCATTGCCGGGAATGGTATAACGATTATAAAAAGAGCGGATTCGAGCTAACGATTCGTTGGTCCAATCTCGGGAAAAGGTGGAAGGGGAAAAGCGGAACCCATCTGGAAGCAAAACCAGATGCTGGGCAACCTCTTTAGCTGCCGAGAAATATTTGCTTAATAGTGCTGGGGACATGACCAAAGCGTTACCGGCATTGGTAAACCCCTCCCCCGCTGCGCCATCCACCGGAAATTCGCGGGCGGGATCCAGACTATCGATTCCGGTCAAATCGCGGATGGTCCAAGTATACTCCTGATTACTGAGTCTTCGTAAAACAACTTTGCCCGGATCCCCCGCTCGTGCTTTTGCCTCTTCCTTGAGGAATGTTCTCACCCAGCTTACTATAACTCGGCGTTGCTCTGAACTAAGTGATTTTTTATCTGCTTTTGCTGTAGTTTCGATAGGTGGCATCTGTTCACTCTCTACCATCTCCAAAACTTTTTGCCAGATTTTAGTCCCATTCTGGTATTCGTGTCCAGTTTCGAATTTTTGCAAATCGATATCGGCTTCTTGTAGTTTAGCGCTATGGCATTTCCAGCAATATGCTTGCAGCAGCGGCTTAACAACTTCATGATATTGCGTTTCAATACTCACCGATTTTTTCTTTTCCTGCGATCGCTGCGTATCCGATTCCGTAGAAGTGGTCATTTTACTTATTGCATTTGGTATCCACTCGCTGGGTGCCATTGTAAAAATGCCAAGCAAGAGGAATAATACAACCGGGATCACTAAGCGAAAAAATTTCGTAATTATATATTTCCGAATCTGGCTGAGAATTTTGCGGGAATGTGGATCCATTGGTTCATGTGATATTTTATGATCAAAAAAACTCACTGTTCAATACCTCTCGTTTGAGCTTGTCTATATCGTATCGGTTCGTCGTAGAAACTTAAGAGCTAGCCGATTGCCATCGACGCTATCGCGTTTGGCAGGGTATGGCAATCGGTTTATGGGACTATCACTTACTATCACTTCGTGAGGAACTTCCTAGAATTCAGAAAATCTATCGTGCACTCCGAATCCTGGTGGGATTTTGCTGAAATCATAAA
>JAKBAI010000059.1 GCA_021809185.1 Planctomycetota bacterium | reverse complement strand
AACGTCCCTATTGACAGACAGGCAATTAGTCCAGTAGCCAAACTAAGCAGAGAAATCCAGAGCAATTCTTTCTGGAAGCTCAAACCCACGGCAATCAGCAATCCGCCAAAAATCCCTGCATATAAATAGCGAGGGAATGTAAGTGCTGTAAACAAAAAATAGACGATTGGTTGTGCCAGGAGTACTTTGTTCCCTTTGATTCCTCGACCAGCAGCTATCGACAAAGCGACAATCAATCCGATTAACTGAAATATTCCGAATTCGATCAGTTCGGAAACATGATGGATTTGGATTGCGGCAATCAATATTAAACTCAGGTACAAGCCTTTGAGACCGTACTCTATTTTGTCCCACTTCATCCGCACATTCTCGTTGATTGGTTAAAGATTTCTGAATTAGGATTCTCGAATAATTCTAAAACGGTTGTGAAGAATTGCTTATCCTTCAAAGCTCTCATGACTATCAAAGCTTTCATGACCGTTGTTTCTAGCAAGAATTCTCTTTTATTTCATCATTTTACGATGAATTTTATTTTACGATTTTTCTATTCCTGCGGATCGTCCAATCCACAGCGTTTTGATTTTCTTGTAGATTAGTCTACGTTTGAACGAAAAAATGAGTAGATAGCTGCACTGTAAAAGTGATAGGAATTATAATCGGGGACTGTTCACAGATCAAAACGCTTAATTTAAGGATTTGGAATGCTAAGTTGAGCAGAAAATGGAATTCCGCTTATTCTTAATTCAACTGATAAACATCTCTAACGAGGCGATCTCCTTTTATTGATAAGATTATACATTCTCATTCTTTGAGTAGTTACGATCTATTTGACGGAGGCTTTTGGCTTCAGCAACTTTTTCAGTTCGGAGAGAGGCAAATCTGCTTCGATACCTTGACAAATAGAATCTAGGATTTCGAGATTATTAATCCCGATTAATTTCTTAGCGAATTTGGTTCCTGGTTCACCATATTTTAACTTTAATGCCAAAGCTAAGACTTTTGCTTCACCTCTTGCTTCACCTCTTGCTTCACCTCTTGCTTCACCTCTTGCTTCACCTTCCTTGAACCATTTGATACCACTTTGAGTAATAAATTCCATCGAATTTTCTCCTTGGAGTTTCTTTAACTCTGAATCGAAATCAGCTTGCAATTTGGGTGATAAATTCAACAGCCCATCGATGATCACAAACAAGATTTCTCTTAATTCATCCTCTATTTTTAGCAGATGTTATCGACTTGATCAAATCCAATTTTGTCTGTTGGCGAATCTTCTCATAGTATTTCGTATCACGACAGGCAAAATAAGCTGCTAAAAACCAACCAATCGGATCATTATCTTTCATTAAGATTTCTACGATCGCTCGTTGGGTAGCTATTTTGATGTTTTTATTCGTAAATATTAATTTAGTTCCAAACACTTTTCTTAGAAAAGCTTTGGGAAACCAAGTTTCCGATTCATCGACTAAGATTCCAATCGAGCAAACAGATAATTTCGTTCGTCTCCTAAGAGCAAGATTATATCGAAAGATTCTACGAGTAAAGAATCGATCCGAAGTAGCTTGGATTTCAAAATGGAGGATGAGTAATTGAGCAGGTTTACCATCTTTCGGTTTGAGCTGAACTTGGATAACAAGATCAGGAAATTTTTTCTTGAATCGTTTTTTGAACTGTTTCTGTAAAATTTCATTACTACGGTCAAGGGGAGGAACCGACCAATCAATAGTATTGTATAATTTCGGGAAAAATCGGTTTAGGAAAAAGGGTAAGAGCAAAAAGATGCCAAATTTCCAAGTTTCATCGAACTGAGGAATCCCAGCCATTTTTTCTTCTTTGACTTGCTCTGTTTTGGCTTTGGCTTCTTTGGTTTGACCTGTTTCAGTTCGAGTTTTTGGAGGGGTATTATTCTTGTTTTTAGCCATTATCTTTCCTTTTATGATTGAGAGATCAAATCTCGATCAGTTTTAAAATTCACATTTTTTCTTCTCAACCCTATCCAGTTAACGGTTACAAACCTAAATTGTTTCCGAAATGCCATAACGTTGTAAAGCCTCTAGAAAAATGGTGCCAATCAATTCCTGGTAGCTTATCCCCATGCCTTTGGCAAGAATAACGAGATCGCTTGATTCTGGATTAACTCCAGGAAGTGGATTGGCTTCTAAAAAATAAGGAATGCCGTTTCGAATTCGAAAATCTATACGTGTAATATCGCGGCAACCAAGGAGATCGAAAACTTCCAGAGCCACGGATTCCAGGGCATCCAGAATTTCTCCGCTGAGCCGCGCAGGGCATTCATATTTTACTTGTTCTTGCCAATCCCGTTTCACTTCCAAACTATAAACAAAATTGGAATTCGATTTTAGAGGGATTATCCTCATACAGCCTAGGATTCTTCCAGGTGAATTGCCAATAATCCCTACTGTAACTTCGTCTCCTTCAATAAATTCCTCCAATAAAATATCTTGTTTGTAATTGTTCCACAAATAAGGGATAACTTCGGCTAATTGATTAGGTTCCTGAATTAAACAACGGTTGCGAATTCCTTTACTAGAACCTTCAAAAACAGGCTTGGCGATGAGAGGGAAAGAGAGTTCACTTTCCATAACAAGCCCTATAAATTCCGCCCCGTCTCCATCATAAGCTTTTTCTGGAACAGGCAGAACGATTCCCTTAGGAACAGTAATTCCTTTTTGTTCGACCCATTGTCGGCACCAATTTTTCTCTAGAGCCAGTGATAAGGTCAAAGGGTCGGAACCGCTATGGGGAATCTCGAGCATTTCGCAAATCGCCGGCACGCGAGCTTCGCGTGTGCGCGAAACCCCATTGCCCTCCGCGATATTAAATACAAAATCGACTGGATTTTGTAACAGATTTTCCAACAGTTCTCTACCATTCCCTAAAAGAACAATCGTATGACCGCGTTGGCGGAGAGTTTCGCTAATGGCTTCGATAGTTACCGGGCTATCAAATTCCTCATGCCAATCATCCGGTAAATCGGCATCCATCGAGGTTTTCGGTTTCAGGTCATAGGCAATACCAATCTTCATGACTTTTAATAGCTTTCATTTGTTAGTAATATGGTTCCAGAAATCATAAGCACTATTATAGTCTCGAACGTAACAAGCCAATATCATTTACTAAAATCTTACGATTTATTTTTTGGGAAATCGCCCAAAATCGGTTACAGTCAGGATAGCAGAACTTGCATAAGCTTTACATTGGCTGAAGGTAGATCTTTGCAAATCAGAGAGCGAACCTCTTAGAACAAAACCCCTCCAACAAAACCCCTCCAACAAAACCCCTCCAACAAAACCCCTCCAACAAAACCCCTCCAACAAAACCCCTCCAACAAAACCCCTCCAACAAAACCCCTCCAACAAAACCCCTCCAACAATCTAATAGGCGATTGAGTGATGATCGCTTTATATCTTTAACTTATTTCGATACGATCCGGTGAACGAAACATTTCTCCAACCCTTGAAAATGGATTGAAAATGCAGTTGAGAATCAACTAGTTCTGGAAATGAAAGAGATTCATCAACCGGAAAATGCCAAAAGTTTTTATAGAATTCGGGATTTCGAAGAAGGGTTGCATTTAATGGTGAGAATTATTGAAAAAATGCAAATCACCTCTTGATTTTATACTTTTGTATACTTATACTTCAATTTAGTTCCCCAGTGCGGGAAAGATGCCCATAGTTACTATATTCCCGAATACTATATACTATACATAATTATATTAAATTTGGATTATGTATTTTCGGCTAACTAAGTATAAACCTATTGGCCAAATGAAAAGGCTTATTAGCAAAAAGAATGAACTATTCAATAAATTGTCTTTTGCTCCCCAGTTGCGGTTTGGGGGTGGTTCATCATAATTATGCCAAATTGAGACCAATTAAATGGTTATCTTAAATGGCTATCACACGAATTAGGAAAAAGATCGAATGAGTATCGAAAATCGAGCAAGAATCTTTGGATTGATGAAAATGAAGACCCATAAGAGATCAAGCCTATAAAAATGCTTAATTCATTTTTAGATAGAGAGTTAGCTTTAGTTAAAGCGCTAGATGGGGTCAGCGATCAACGAATAATTCCCTAATAGTTATAGGTTTAGAACAAAATATTCTTATTGCAAAAATAGAATCGATAAGGAGAATGATTATGAGTGTAAATATATCCAAAAACAATTCTTCATTGCAACTGGCGGAACAATTAAAGCTGTGCGTACGCAGTTTACGGCAATGGCAAGAATTGGCAAAGAGTTATCGGCGAAAAACAACCTCGACGGGACGATTTCTCGAACAGATTACTTTTCTCGATAATCAAACCACTGCACTTCTGGATTCGGAATTTATAGATCCAACGATTCTTGAAAATGGATGATTTGCTCATTTATGCCGCTCGGAATTTTGACTATGACTCAACCAACCGTGAAAAAAATTCTACAAGAGATTGCTATTTCGATGATGGAAATCGATGAACGATTCTATTATCGTAAACTAGTGAACGATACCTGGGTCATTCAATTAAAAGAGCGGATTCAACGGGGGGATGAACTGGAATTTTTACAAGTTGTCGCTAAAGATTACCAAAATCTCCAAACGAACCTGGATCAGCATTATTTCATTCTGGATGGTTACCATCGTTGGCTGGCATATCGTCAACTGGGAAAAGATAAGTTAAGGGTACAAGTTATCAGCGGTGAAGAAAGAGAAATTTTGTTGTATTCGTTGGTTGCCGTCAATCGCAAAAGCGAAGAGCGATATCATCCAGAAGAAAATTTTCAACGCGGTGCAAAACTTCTTCAGGATTCTGAATGGAAAAAGTGGTCGAATCGAGCTTTGGCCAGAGCGATCCAGGTCGATCATAAAACGATCGGGCGCTGGCGAGTTCAATTTCAAGATCCATCTGATAAGCCACCGAGTTCATTCGATAGATTTGTCATGGTCGATTTGCCTCAATTAAAAAGGATGTATTGGCAATCTGTTGAACCGGAACAAGAAACAGATCGTGAACAGGGATGGGGATCCCAAAAGAGGAAAAATAAAGAAGAGAGCCAGCAGGTAAGGATAAAAGCGATTCCGAGAAAGAATCCGATAGTAGATGAACTGGCACGTCAGGTTCCAGAAAGGTTAGAAAATATTTTCCAGCTCCGAACACAACTCATCGAAATAGCCTCTTCTCTAGAGACGATTGCCTTTTGGTTTGAGCAGTTACCATCTGATTTGAGTAGATATCTTCGTGGGACTCATCAAGCCTTGATCTGGCTCGATCGCTCACTGATGGTAGATTCTCTGAACAGGGTGATTACCAATATAAGGCAAAATACCCCTTATATTGTTTGTCCGGTTTGTGGCGATGAACCGATTGTTAGTCCGAATTGTTATTGTTGTCATGGATATGGATTTTTGACGCATACTCAATGGCAATCATTAAATATCGAATTACAGGAAATTGCAAGAGCATATGCAAGTTTTGAAGAAAATAAAGAGATCGAAGAGGAGTAGCCTCACATGAATTTTCAGGTTGAACCAATAACCATTAAAGAAGCGAATCGGTTTGTGAAGCAATATCACCGCCATCTCCGCCCAGTTCGCGGAGGTTTATTCAGTATTGCTATTTCACAAAACGGAGTCTTGGTGGGTGTTATTATTTTAGGACGGCCAATTTCTCGGCATCGGGACGATGGTCAGACAATCGAAGTAACGCGATGCTGTACGCTACCGAATACGGCCAATGCTTGTAGTAAACTTTACGGCCTTGCTTGGAGAGTTGCACAAATATTGGGTTATCGCCGTTTGATCACTTACAGTTCAATGGAAGAATCGGGGGCGTCATTACGAGGAGCGGGGTATCAGTTTGAGGGACTTAATCGGGGTGGGTCTTGGCATTCCCCTTCACGGCCAAGAGAGGATCATTATTCCACCGCACCGAAATTAATTTGGATCAGAAAACGATAAATAAAACTCAAGGCAATTTCGAATGATAAATATTTGCCGTTGTGCCAATTATTTATCATTGCCTACGAAGATAAATATTTGTAATTTTTGCGTTCTGGGTTACCAGAATCAGATCAAGTTATTCAAGAGGGACAATCGATGAAAAGTATCAATAACAATCAACAAAGCGATTCGAATGAAAAATGCGACAATCGCATTCAAAAATCTAATCCGAGTAGTTCGGACAATCCTTGTTTGAAACAATCAGAAAATACGTTGGAAACAACCAAAGAGGAACAAAAATGGAAAGAACTGGTTTTGCGCTACCAGCAAGGAGAGGCAAAAGCACTCGAAGAATTAATGGAAGGGAATATGGGACTCATTCGAAATCTGGCACTATCTTTCCGGCACCAGGGCAATGATTTGCAGCTGGATGATCTGGTCCAAGAAGGGGCGATAGCATTGATTTCTGCCGCGCAGTGGTTTAATCCAAATCGGGGGATGAAATTTAATACTTATGCTGGAACCTGTATTCGAAAAAAGTTGCATACCTATTTACATCGTCGCAAAAATCGTCCCTTACCCTTGGAAGTAGGGGACGATCGCTTTCTCAGTCGAGTTCCTGATCGACCCATCATGCGCCGAGAAGAGGGGGCCGATGAATTGCACCGCTGTTTACAACATCTCTCGCCGCGAGATCGTATGATCGTTGAACTGCGGCATGGGTTGCGGACAGGCACCCATTTGAAATGGAAACAGATAGCCAAGATTTTGTGGATGCACCCTGATCGCCTGCGCAGGAAATATCACCGCGCCCTCATTCGATTGAACATTATTGCCAATCGTGTCTAAAATCATCTTTCTTTTATTGTGCAAATATCATCAACGATAGACTTAGAGACAGTCTTATATAATCCAAACGGAATAATGTTGAATGTTCTTTTCAGAAAATGATTAAGATTGTTGAAAACAATCTTTTTTTACTCTTAGTTCAGAGTAGGTAGTATTTGTGAGTCTTTGGGTAAAAGTTCAAATTTTCTTTTCATGATATTCTTTTCATGGAATCGTTTTTATGGTATCAACTCATAAAAACGATTTGCAATTCCTTTAGTCCCTCCCGGCACAATGGGAGAGATTTATTTCTCGTACACTGATTTTGTTTTCATTTCTTTGCGATTCTCTTCGTCTTAATTTCACCAGTTCATTATATTTCATAAAATCTAGATGAACCTTTTGGAATATCGTTTCGGTAAGCTGTGATAAACTTTCAAAAATGCTGAAAATCTACTAAAAGTATTTCGGTTAAAGGAAATCGCTTCGAATCCTGAAGGGATTTTAGGCGAAGAAACTCTCTTCGAAATTGGAAGAAAGTCATAATATTCCTGTGGAAATCGAACTCGCTTTTTTAGCTAAATTTGCTAAAATAACTTGAAATTGTTGTTGATTGGAAGGAATGCGATGCAAAAAAAACGAAATTTGTCGATGCTGGAACAGGTGAGTCGATCCCCGCACAAAAGCCGCCACAAAACCCGTGAAGTCGTGGTAGGAGGAATTGCTATTGGCGGAGATAATCCAATTCGTGTGCAATCGATGACAACAACGGATACATTCGATGTTGCCGCAACCGTAGCGCAAATCCATCGCCTGGAGGAGGCAGGGTGCGAACTAGTCCGGGTAACGGTGCCCAAAGCACAGGATGCGGCAGTTTTAAGCGAGATCAAAAAGTCAATCAAAATTCCTTTAATTTGTGATATTCACTTTGATTATAAAATGGCGTTAGCGGCTCTAGACCATCCTGTAGATAAAATTCGCATTAATCCGGGAAATATTGGGGGGAATGATCGGTTTCGCCAGGTGGTACGAAAAGCCAAGGAGCGTGGTCTGCCCATGCGAATTGGCGTGAATGCAGGAAGTCTAGAAAAAGAGCTAGTCGAAAAGTATGGATTTCCTTGTCCTCCCGCTATGGTAGAGAGTGCTATTCGCTATATTGAGATAGCTGAATCAGAAGGTTATCACGATATGATCATTTCGCTTAAATCTTCAGATGTCCCCACTGCCGTAGAAGCATATCGGTTGTATGCGCAGCTCGCCGATTATCCAACGCATATTGGCATAACCGAAGCGGGTAAACCCCCTTATGCGGTTACAAAGTCGGCAGCAGGATTAGCTCCTATCCTTCTGGATGGAATTGGAGACACCATTCGCATCAGTCTGTTGGGTGATCCAGTACCAGAAATCGCCGCAGGATTTGATATTCTTCAGGCAACTCAACGCCGGGTGCGGAAACCCGAATTGATAGCTTGCCCAACCTGCGGACGTTTGGCAATCGACCTGGAAAAGATTATCGCCGACCTGGAAAAGAGACTGGAAGGCAAAAAGACCCCAGTGAAAATCAGCGTTTTGGGATGTGTTGTCAACGGGCCAGGAGAAGCGAGAGAAGCTGATATCGGTATTGCCGCAGGGAACGGGAAAGGGGTTATTTTCCGTAATGGAGAAATTGTTCGACATGTACTAGAACATGAAATGGTTGATGCTCTGTTGGAAGAGGTTCAACTTTGGGAACAAACCCATGCTTCGAATACTACTGATTCGCGCAAAGATTCAATTAAAAAACATTCGTTGCCAATGTTGACCACCCCATAAAACTGGCAAATGATCTCAAGAAAAATACTCCGTTATCAATCTTAATTATAGATAACGGAGTATTTTCATCTAAATTCGTGAGAATGAAGGGCGGAATCAGATAAGAATGGAGACCGAGTCAGCCTAATTTAGAAAGTGAAAGGTGCCAATATTTTTGAGGGATTGGTAAAATAGAATAGAGAACTTAAACCTGTTGAGAATTCCAGAAATCGGAATTTGCGGGAATCACCATTTGAATTTCATTTCAAAACTGGTTCAGATAGCTAAGGATATTTTGCTCCAATGCGATTTTTTATATCATAAAAATTGTATTATAATAAATGAAGTACAAGAATTTTGCACTGGATTCAGATAAAGGGCGATTGCCAATTCCCCTATTTAGAATCATAATAGAAGAAATAAAAGGGGTCATCCGATATCCAAATGAATATTTTCAGATGGTTTAATAAAGCGGATAAATAACAAACGTTAAAGAAGCGGCAAAAAGAGATTAAAATCGATAAAACTAATCACGAGCTGCGCACGAACGGTAAAAATCGATATGCCAATTCAAATCGAGTGTCCCAAATGCCGCGAAATTCATCGTTTCAGTGATGAAGTAGAAGGCAAAAAGGGAAAATGCAAAAATAAGACCTGCGGTACCATTTTTATCATCGTCAGGACAGATAAAATTCTGATTGCTGGTGGAACCGGTATTTCTCCTGGGACAACAGGGACATCTGGGACAACGGAGACATCAGGATCTCCCAGTGCTCCGAATTCTTCAAATGGTATTCCAGACCATGTCCATGTAGAAAAAAAAGCTGAGGAAATCCTTCGAGAACATGTCCCTGCCAGTTTACCCAAAAAAAACACCAAAAAGATCAAAGTAGTTTGTGAATATTGTGAACATTCTTTCGAAGTCGATGCTGCCAAAGGGGGGAAAAAAATCCCTTGCCCGAATGAAGAATGTGCTCGAATCATTAGTGTGCCGAAATTGGAAGAGAATAATCCATCCGATTGGCGTACAGTGCAAAATCGACCATTGTTGGCTCGGCAAGATAATGTGCCATCTCCGGAAGGGACTTGGGGAACCAATAACAAATCGTATGTTGCTGCAGAAAGTTTGATCCAAGCTGGTGCAGCCCCTAAAATTGAATATGAACCGTTACCCTGGGATTACAAGTTACAATGGATTGCCGCGGGAGTTGGGGTATTTTTGCTTCTTGCTATAGGTTCCTATTTCTATTTTTCGTCCCGCTCCGCTCAAAAGCGAGAATTCATCCTACAAAATGTTATTCATGATGTCGAACAAAACGAATTAACAAAGAATCATCCGGAACTATTAGCCGGGATCTATCTCCAAGCGGCGACATTTCGTCGCCAAACTATGCAAAGTAAGGCCGAATTAGACGAAACGCTGAAATACCTCAATCTAGCAAGATCAAAGGCGATCGAATTGAAATCCCACCCTGAATTGTCCGCTGTATTGATCGATATCTGTAAAAGCCAAGTTCATTTAGGCGGGGATGCCAATCAGGTAAAAAATCAGATTAGAATTTCTTGGAAAGAGATTCAAAAAGATTTACGAAGAACCCTCAAAAATATCGGGGATGTCCAGTTACGTTGGGATGCTGTGAGTCAGGTGTCGAAAGAATTGGCAAAGTATCATCAAGCCATAATGATGGTGCATATTTGTCGACAGGAACTGTTTTCAGCAACGGAACTACCTGAAGCGTTTGGACTAATCGGTTTGGAGATGGTGGGCCAAGATCAAATCGATGAAGCGAAAGAATTGTTAAAAGAAATTGGCCCCATGATCGACAAGCCAGCCAATACGTTACAGTCACCCGCACTAACCGCATTACGAATTGCTCTAGGCAGTGCGGAAGCCCCTGCGATCATGAAGGGGATCCCTGTGCTGCAAAACGAGGGGAATCGGCTCAATGAATATTATCGAGTCAGCTTTGCCCAGGGATATGCCTATACCGGGAAGTGGAATGAAGCGGTTGCACTGGCCTTGCGCGAGGGGTTACCCCTAGGTCGAGTACAAGCGCAAATTCGCGTGCTTCGCCGGGCAATCGAAAAAGATCAGCTCGACGTGGTCAGCACACTTTTGGATCCACTTGCAAGTCATCTGGTCCTTGCTGAACAGCAAGGGATTCCTCCTTGGTTGCAAATTATCGGTGCCGAATCGATCGCTAGAGCCGGAAAATGGGATCTGGCCCAAGCAGTTGTACAAAAGATCAAAACGGAACATCTACGCAATTGGGCTTATTATGTCATTGGTAAAAATTACCTGGTCTATAAACCAGAAGAAGTAAAGAACGAATCGATTGTGAGGAAATTAGCTAAAGCGTCCGAATTAACGCTAGGCGATGCTCTGATGTTTAGTGATGTTATTCGCTGGTCGACGCGAACGAGTCAAAAAAATATTCAGCAAAGAGTCGATTCGGCAGACCCACCGGTATTTCGCCCATTTGGACTCATCGGTGAGGCCATTGGTGGCCAGGAGCCATCGCGCTGAAACTAACCTAGCAATAAATAGACCGCTAACGAATGCGGAAATGTAGATGTATTTTATGAACTTTCCAATCTGCTTATCAAACTTTACTCTCCCAAAATAATTCACTTCTGGATAACTGGTTGAACACCAAATCTGGAATAAGCAGAGAGGATTTCTGAATTAAAACCACTCGTAACTCCGAGAAGATCCCAAAGGTACTCTATCTGGAGGATGAGGAAAGGTATCGATCATGACCCCAAGAGAATTACTGGCATTTAACCGCGAAAAAGAGATTCGCGCGGTCGATTTCCGCTTTATGGATTTCCCCGGTCACTGGAAACACTTTACCATTCCGGTCGAACGGTTGACAGATAATGTTTTTGAAGATGGGATCGGTTTTAATGCCTCTGGTATCCGTGGCTGGCAAGCGATTAATGAATCGGACATGCTGGTCGTTCCCGATCCAGACTCAGCTTACATCGATCCATTTGCTCGAGAGCGAACACTGACTTTAATTTGCAATATCAAAGATCCACTCACGCGCGAAGATTATTCGCGCGATCCACGCAATGTTGCCCGGAAAGCGGTCCACTTTCTGAGGCAAAAGCGGATTGCCGATGTTGCTTATTTTGGGCCAGAGGTGGAGTTTTTTGTCTTTGATGAGGTGCGGTTTGACCAGAATCAGCATTCTGCCTATTATTATGTAGATAGCGCAGAGGGGGCCTGGAATACGGGCCGGGAAGAAAACCCTAATCTTGCCCACAAATTGAAATATCGTGAAGGTTATTTCCCTTGCCCTCCAGCAGATTCATTTCATGATTTGCGATCGGAAATCATGCTTACTTTGCAAGAATGCGGCTTGATCGTTGAATCTCACCATCACGAAGTGGCAACCGCTGGTCAAGGAGAGATCGATATTCGCTATGGAGAGTTATTAAGCACCGCTGATAATGTGCTCAAGTATAAATATATCGTCAAAAATATCGCTAGAAAACATGGAAAAACAGCGACATTTATGCCCAAGCCGTTATTTCAGGATTGTGGAAATGGCATGCATATCCATGTTTCGCTTTGGAAAAATCAAGAAAATCTTTTCGCGGGTTCGCGCTATTCTGGTTTGTCGGAAATGGCCGAATACGCTATTGGGGGGTTGCTGAAGCATGGACCAGCCCTTTGTGCAATTACGAACCCTACTACCAATAGTTATAAGCGACTGGTCCCTGGTTTTGATGCCCCGGTCCAGTTGGCTTACAGTAGTAGAAACCGCTCCGCCGCGATACGCATTCCTGTTTATTCTCCCAATGCCAGTGCCAAAAGAATCGAATATCGAGTGCCTGATGCCGCTTGTAATCCCTATCTGGGTTTCGCGGGTATTTTAATGGCGATTATCGATGGCATTACAAATAAAATCTCGCCAGGCTTACCATTAGATAAAGATATTTATGATCTCGGGATGGAAGAACTCAAAGTAGTTCCGCGCTTACCCCAGGATCTCAACGAGGCATTGGATGCTCTCCAAAAAGATCATGAGTTTCTTTTACAAGGGGAAGTATTTACCGAAGATGTGATCGATACTTGGATTAAATTTAAACGAGAAAGCGAAGTGGAACAGATCCGTGTTCGCCCTCACCCCTATGAATTTGCCCTTTATTATGATGTCTAAAATGACTAATAGATAAGGAAGAGCTAACCCTATATCTCTTTTGAGTTGCTCCTGAAGAGGCTATCCCATAATAAGCAAATTAGCCCTGCTTCGAAGGAATTCGAAGTGTATAGAACTAAAACTTATTTATTCTTTTCCGGTTATGCCGAGTTTTCGTAGGACAGTCATCTCGTTTGCCTGTCCTACTTTCTTCCAAAGATTCACCATAACCACACACTCTCTCTGACTAAAGATTGCCAACTCCATCTCTTTTCCAGTCGATCGAGCACTTCTCCAATTTTTGAAAAATGGTCAGTGCTGAAAGTCATCAGATCGGTATCATGGATTATTGCATCTTTCAGTTGAGGCGAACCATCTGTCAAACACTTAGAGCACTTTTATCGATTCCTTCTACGGAATTATTTAATCCAGTCTCCTTGACCAATTGATCTTTTATCTTAAAATGTTATTTTTCTTGGCACAAATACGCCCTGAAAATTCAAAAAATACCACCCCCGAAGGATCGATCAAAATAAATTCGTTACGGCAACAATTTTTTGGCAAAAAATACGTTGAGCAAAACGGATTCAATCAACTTATACTTTTAGATGAGCCATAGGGAGAAGATAGATGAAATTAATCAGAAAGTTCATGAGTTTTTTTGTCGTTTTAATAGGAATGATCTCACCCAGGATCACTTTTGGGGAAGAAATACCGCCAAACATTATCATTATATTAGCAGATGATATGGGGTACAGCGATCTGAGCTGTTATGGGAGCAAATATCATCGGACACCTCATATCGATCAGTTCGCCAAACAGGGGATGCGCTTCACTCAGGGATACGCGAGCTGTCCTGTCTGTTCCCCATCACGCGCAGGCCTATTGACCGGACATTATCCAGCACGTATTCATTTGACCGATTGGTTACCAGGGCGGACCGACCGCCCTGCTCAGGCATTGAATCGGCCTATTATTGTGCAGCATCTTCCAGAAAAAGAAGTTACCTTGGCAGAAGCTCTGAAAAAAGCGGGATATGTTACAGGGCATATTGGCAAATGGCATCTTGGCAATCCCGGATCTTATCCCGAAGATCATGGGTTCGATTTAAATATTGGCGGTACAATGAATGGTTCCCCTCCCCACCGCTATTTTTCTCCTTATGGTACAAAGAAAAATATTTTGCCTAATTTGGAAAATGCTCCAGCCAATGAGTATATTACAGATCGCTTGAATCAGGAAGCGATACGATTTATTGAAAAGAATCAGAAGAAACCTTTCTTTTTGTATCTAGCGCATTTTGCGGTACATATTCCCTTGAACGCGCGCAAAGAGTTGATTGCGAAATATAAACCTGGAAAACCGGGGAGTCAGGGAAATCCTATTTATGCCGCAATGATGGAGAATCTGGATGGTGGCATTGGCAAAGTACTGCAACGATTAGATGAATTGAAATTGGCTGAAAATACAATTGTCATTTTTACCTCGGATAACGGTGGACTAAATGTTTTGGAAGGTCCAGATACCCCTTCTACCAGCAATGCCCCGTTGCGCGAAGGGAAAGGCTATCTATATGAAGGGGGAATTCGCGAACCGTTTATTTTCCGCTGGCCCAAAGTGATCCCTGCCAACAGTGTTTGTAATACACCGATTTGCAATCTCGATCTTTTTCCTACTTTACTTGTCGCCGCTGAAGCCATCACCCCGGAAAAAGCGAATACGATTAGCGATGGGGTCAATATTTTACCTTTGCTCCAAAACGGGGATAGTGCGCAGAAGAGTCAAAGCAGAGATTTTTTCTGGCACTACCCTCATTATAGCAACCAAGGGGGAAAGCCAGGATGTGCAATTCGATCCGGGGATTACAAACTGATCGAATTTTTTGAAGATCAGCGCCGGGAATTATTCGATCTCAAAAATGATCCGGGCGAAATTCGCAATCTAAGTGAAGAAAAACCAGAATTGGTTAAAGAACTTACTGCGAAATTGCAAAATTGGCGAAAGAGTATTGGCGCACAAGAAATGACACCGAACCCGAATTATCTCCCCAACCCCCAAGCCAAAAATGGTGCTATCACGATGATGGCAAATACTGCTAGAGTCTACGGAACCCAACTGCGTTACGAAGCCTCTCCGCACAAAAATACCTTAGGGTTCTGGACGCGCGTTCAAGACTACGCTTCTTGGGAGTTTACCGTATCCACCCCGGGCAAATTCACGGTTGAACTATTACAAGGCTGCGGTAAAGGGCAAGGGGGCAGTGAAGTCGAAGTTCGTGTCGATAAACAAAGTTTATCCTTTATCGTTGAAGATACCGGCCATTTTCAAAATTTTAAGCCGAAATCGATTGGCGAAATAGAAATCGGTACCCCCGGTCGCTATTCCCTCGTGATCAAACCCAAAACTAAAAAAGCTGGGGCTATTATGGATCTCCGTTCTGTTTCCTTGAAACCGGTCTCTCTAAAGAAAAAATAATGATTTGTTAAGATCTGTTCATTTTATATTTCTCAAGGACTCTGTTTAGAGTCCTATTTTAATCTTAAGTCAATTTGGATCGATCATTAAGATCTGTTCATTTTATACTTTCCTAAGGACTCTGTTTAGAGTCCTGGTTTATTTCTGAGTCGATTTGGATCGATCTTTATGAAATAATTAGAAGGGCAAGTAGAATAGATGCTTCCTATTTCAATTCCCTATTTCAATTATAAATCTTATTCAAAGTAATAAAGGGACGGAAAATCCTAATTTTCGTTGGTTGAATTAGTCGATCGTCAGAAAATTAGATCTTTTTAACTAGAAATTCTAAGGAAATTTGATATTAAAACTTGAATGGTATTTCCGTTTCACAAAGGGTGAAACCGGAATTAAAACGGGAAGCCCGGTGAAAATCCGGCGCGGGGCCGCCGCTGTAAACAGTAAGGTTCAAACAGGTATTTATTTCTGGGTCGGGATAGTTTTTACTTTCCAGAAATTAAATTCAAACCACTATCTAATTCGATCTGATTTTCTCCCCTCTTACTACAAAAAGTAAACAAGAGGATGTGAATGATGACTAAGAGAGATGATTAAGAGGGATTGTGTCCATAAGATGGGAAGGGATGTTTGAAGCCGATAGGAACTGACTAAGCCAGAAGACCTGCCATAACAGTAAATACTTAATAACTATTGGAGATTGTTTTTCTTTAACGATAAAAATGATTCTGTTTGTGACTTTTGGAAATCAATCGCGATTGAACTCGATTTTAGAAAATTGATTTTTACGCATAAAGTTTCAAAAGTAACAGAAAATTTCATCAAGCGAAAAACAATCGAGCCGATAAACAGGTCCGTACCCGACCAGAGGAGTAAAAAAGATGTTAAATCGATTTCAGTTATATCAATTGGTGTTATTCATCGGGTTGATTGGTGGTAATTTTTTGGCAATTCTGTTGCCACATCCTTGGAACTTAACTCCCACAGGAGCAATCGCCATTTTTGCAGGGATGTATTTGTATAATCGTTGGCTGTCCCTTCTGGCCCCATTATTAGGATTACTGGCAGCGAATCTATTTCAAGGTTTTAGCCCGATCTGGTATGTCTACATCAGCTTTATGCTTATTACCTGTTTAGGGGCCATTCTACGTAACTCCAGTATGCGATTCGAGAAGCAATTTCTATTAGGTATTCCTATTTGCTTTTTAAGTGCAATGCTCTTTTTTCTGGTTACCAACTTTTTTTGCTGGTTGGGTAGCACCACCTATCCTCAAACTTTAGAAGGGCTTGGCGATTGTTATATCATGGCGATTCCATTCTTCTGGAATACCCTTTACGGTGATTTGTTCTATTTCTGTGTTTTGATGGGGCTAATGGCTCCTTTTTATCCAGTTTGGAAATCACAATCGCAATTGTCCACGGCAATTGCCTACAACAAGACCGTCCAAACCGAGGCGTAAAGCCCTGAGCTTGGCTCCATCTAGCAGCAAAAGATGGGCAAACGATAAGCAAAGGTTGATACATCGGAATTAATAATATAAGATACGAAAAAGGAAAGGTAAATCGATGGCCCTTAAATCACTAGCAGATCGTTTCCGTATCTGGTATGACTATGAGAGAGACTGCAATAGCAAAACGATGCAGATGTTGGAATCGGTTCCGGAAAGTCAGCGCAATAGCTCTTCGTTCCAGAAAGCAGTAGACCGCTTGGCTCATTTAATCCATGCGCGTTTACGATGGTTACATCGTCTGGGGCACTGGCCGGAAATGCCCAAACCTTTCCCAGAAAATACATTGTTGAGTGATTTGCCCGCAATGCTTCGGAAAACAGAAGATGCCTGGGTAGATTATTTACATGATCTTGATGATGAAAAGCTGAAGGCGACCATCGAATGGGTGTTGCCCGATGGGAAACAATATCGTTTGAACCTGGAAGCGATTTTAACCCAAACGTTTGGCCATGCTTGGTATCATCGGGGCCAAATTGCTCAATTGGTAGCAGTTTTGGGTGGCAAAGCGGTAGATACCGATTATATTTTCTATTGCTTAGCCAACCCAGATAAGATGATCTGAAACGAATTGCTTATTTGTTGTTTAGTCTATTTGTTATTGAGCCTATCTGTGTTTTGGCTAGTAAATTGAATAAAGCATTCTTGATTACCCGTAAAAAAATCATCATTGTATTTTAAGAAGGGCAGTTACCTAGTCCATACACAGAGAAATCTCAAAAGAGACGAATTGTAAGAATCATCTCTTTTTCGAAAAAATGAAAAACAATTATCGAGTTACTGCTAGTTAGATACTACAAGTTAGTAATTACAAACTAGTAACTGCGAGCAAAAATAACTCGACCAGCGGATGGTTTTCCGGTGACCATACACTTCCCAGGTTCGCTGGGGCGATTAAACGGAATACAGCGGATCGTGGCCTTGGTTTCTTCGGCGATTTTCTCTTCGGTTTCGCGTGTGCCGTCCCAGTGTGCCCAGATAAAACCGGGGGATTCGATCTGTTTTTTGAAATCATCATATGTATCGGCATAAAAAAGATTTGAATCACGGAACTTCTTGGCCCGTTCAAATAGATTCGTTTGGATCTGATGCAACAGACCCACAATGGCATCGGCAGCCCCTGTAAGCGGAATGCCCATCTGTTTCCCTTCTTTTCCAGGTTGGTCTCGGCGGGCCAGAACGCAAGTTTTATTTTCCATATCTTTGGGGCCGATTTCAACTCGAACAGGAATGCCACGAAGTTCCCACTCAGCAAAGCGGAAACCAGGAGATTTTTGATAATCGTCGTCAATAACGGCTTGGATCGATTGATAGCCAAAAAATTCTTGTCGCGGTAGAGAACGCAAAGTTTGTTGGAGTTGTTTTGCTGCTTCAATTACAGGTGCCCGTTCCGTTTCATTTTTACCCAGCGGTACGATTACAACCTGAATGGGGGCTAATCGTGGGGGCAATACCAATCCGGTATCATCGGAATGGGTCATAATCAGACCACCGATGAGACGAGTGGAAACTCCCCAACTCGTTGCCCAAGGGTGTTCGCGCTGGGCTTTTTCGTTCTGAAAAGTAACATCGAAAGCTTTGGCGAAATTCTGACCGAGAAAATGACTTGTGCCAGCTTGTAGTGCCCGGCCATCTTGCATCATCGCTTCAATACAAAGCGTATATACCGCTCCAGGGAACTTCTGCCCTTCACTCTTAGGACCAACCAGAACCGGCATTGCCATCCATTCTTCCGCAAATCGGCGGTAAATGTCCACCATCTGTTGGGTTTCTTGTTCTGCCTCGATCTGAGTGGCGTGAGCGGTATGCCCCTCCTGCCATAAAAATTCCGCGGTTCTTAAGAATAAGCGCGTTCTCATTTCCCAGCGAACAACATTGGCCCATTGATTAATCAAAATCGGCAGATCACGATAACTCTGTATCCAGTTGCGATAGGTATTCCATATAATTGTTTCGGAAGTGGGGCGTATGATCAATTCTTCTTCTAATTTAGCTTCGGGATCGACAATAATTCCATGTGTAGGATCTGATTTTAGCCGATAATGCGTTACGACCGCACATTCTTTGGCAAATCCCTCAGCCATTTGCTCTTCTTTGGCAAAATACGATTTCGGAATAAACAAAGGAAAATAGGCATTGCGATGCCCTGTCTCTTTAAACATCCCGTCCAAGCCGAGCTGCATCTTTTCCCATAACGCATACCCCTGCGGTTTAATGACCATACAGCCTCGGACATCCGAATTTTCTGCCAAACCTGCCCGATGGACAATATCCAGATACCAATCCGAATAGTTCTCTGCCCGTGAAGTAATTTTATTATTATCTTTACCCCCTGCGGATTGCTTTCCTTTTTGTTCTGCCATTTCTGCTCCTTTCCTGTAGTTTCATTTATCTTTGTAATATATTCTCTCGTATAATGGTGCTATTCTAAACCATTTTAGATAATTCCATTTCAAATAAATCCTCTTTAGTTCCTATCTGTCTTTCGTTATACAAATATTGGCATATTCTGGAAGGATAAGCTGTTTTAATTAATTCCCATGTAGGTTCATTTCTTTCCTTGGAATGAACAATGAACTTTTCGAATGAGGAAATTCAAACAACTCAGATTATTGTAGTCATGATTCGATTATCGATTGTATTGTTGCGTAAGTAGCTCGCATAACAACAATCGTGAAAGATAATCTTTCACGGAAAGTAATCGAAAAGTGAAGTTCTAATTACTTATTTCGCTCTACCAATTCGATTAATCACGAAGGGCGATTTTTTGCTAGACTTGATTCTCAGCGGAGTAATCGCTGTCGAGGATAAGCATGGATCGATATTGTTTTTGATGGAAATACGGAATGGCAAGTTAGTGTCGGAGCATGATTTGAGGGTTTGTCTTAAAAGAGGGAGTTGGCGAAAATCAAGAATTGCGGATAATAATAGAATGAGTCCAATGATTTTTGTTTTTTGAACGGATGATAACTTAGAATATCACTAAAAGATGATTTTTGACTCTTGAACGGATACCAAAAATCTCCGTTTGTTTTCTTCCTCTTCGGCTATATATGCCTATTGCTATCAACAGTATCTCCCTGATTGGTTTCTGGGACAGCGGCAGAAATCTGAAGTTGAGTTAAGGCCGTTTCGATGGCGTGAATATCGTTGGTATCTAGAATCAAATCCAGCAATTCGTCCAAAGTTTCACTATATGGAAGATGGGAAACAATCTCGATCGATTTACTAGCAGATTCCCCAAACTTCTTTTTTAATAATCGACTTAAATTGTGCCTTAAGTTCTCTAATTTTCCTTCATCTCGACCTTTTTTAAGAGCCTCATTTTCAAAGCTGAATAATAATCGCATATTTTTTATCCTTAATTTGTCATTGAACCACCTCCGATGATTTATAATATTTATTTCTATGTATAAATGAAATAGATTTTCAACGGAGGTAGATAAGCCGATGATCTTATCTTCGAGTTGGTTGCTACGAAGGATCCTCTCGCTAATCGTTTCCAGATCGGTCCGCTACAATTCGGTTTGTCCTTTCTCTAAAAGACCATCCAAATCGCGAGAAGGGGTTGTCCAATCATTTCTGAAGACTCCGTGTAAAAAAAATAAGAATTAGATTATTCTAAACGTAAATCGGATACCAAAACAATCTTAGAATATAGATCAAGATTCATCGGGGAAGAGATATAGATAAAATATTCAAAATCGATGGAAAATAGAGATCGAATCAAAGAGAGTCAGCAAGAAACGATCTTATCGAGCAAAAGGTCAATCGTAGCTTGATGTTATATTTAAGATAATGCAAAAGGTGAAACAGTTCTTGAATTATTTCAAGGCCAGATCGATCTTTCAAATACGGTTGATCTTAGATGTGGAGTCGGTTTTCAGATGATATTGACGAATATGATGATCTGCTTTCCATTATTTCTAAAAAATTGAAATAAAAATACGACGATTACTTATGGACATTTCTTTTGGAATATCGTAGATAAAATATTCCTTGTCGAATTTGTTTGTAAGCCGAGAATAGAGCGGTACTATAAGCAATTACCAAAGCTAGCGACAGGTTGATATCATCAAAATAGATCAGAAAATCTGGGAGAATTTTTCGCAATGAAACTGGATAAATCAACGATCGGCATTGGATTTATTGGTACGGGGGACATATCGATTCTTCATGCCAAAGCAGTGCAAAAATGTTATGGTGCAAAATTAGTTGGCATCTGGAATCGCTCCAGTGAACGAGCGCAACAGCGTGCCAAAGAATTTGGTTGCCGCTGTTATAGTTCTCCAGAAGAACTGGTGCGAGATCCTGCTATCGATGCCGTTTTTGTGTTAACCAATTTGGAAACCCATCTAGAGTATACCCGCTTAGCTCTTCAAGCTGGCAAATCGGTTCTGGTAGAAAAACCGGTAGGTCAATCGGTCGCTGAGATTGAAGAAATGGATCGGCTTGCCAAAAAGAATCATCTCGTTTGTATGCCGGGACATAATTATATCTACGAAGCAGGGATGATGCGAACCCGGGAATTGGTAGAAAACGACGATCTGGGCAGAATCGTTTCTGCTTATGTCATGTACAACATTCACCATCCTGAGGAAGTTGCTGCTCGTTACCCGGGTGTCGTTCGACAGATTTTAACTCATCATTCTTACATTCTGCTTTATCTCGTGGGCAAACCAAAAGAGATCTGTGCCATGAAAGCGACTTTGCACTACGAAAAAATTACCCAGGAAGATATTGCCATGGTCCAGATGAGGATGGAAAACGGAGCACTTGCGCATTTTTGCGCAAGTTTTGCTGCTGATGATCATGCTGCCGATCCTTGGACCGTTATGGTGAAAGTGATTGGTACCGCTGGATCGACCCGTTATAGTTATCGAGACCATGTTGAAATCAAACCGGGCTTAGTACATTCCCAAACGTATACTGCCTATCAGGGATCAATCATGAATGAAGTAAAACACTTTATTGAAGTTTGTCTGCGCCAGGGGGGGGAGCCTTTGTCCTCGCTTCAAGATGCGATTACCGCTCAAAAAATGGTCGAAGCTTGTGAACTCTCCATCAGCGAGAATCGAATTATCTCTCTTAGCTAATTCTCTTAGCTGATGATTATTTGAAACCGCTCAAAGGGAGAGAACTCGAACAGGAATTTTTCCCAGATAAATTCATCCCTTGGAGCGGAATCATCATTCTTTAAAAATGATGATAAAGTTATAAAAGAGACCGCAAAATATCGAGCGGGGAAATGACCCCTTTAACGATTCCGTGTTCACCGCGAACATAAAGATGGTGGACCTTCAATTCGAGGAATGTCTTGATGATTTCCCGCAGAATCTGATGCTCTACTACAGCAAATATCGTCGGAGTCATCACATCCCGAACCGGGGTGGTATCCGTGGAGCCAGCAGTATCGCCCTGAAAAGTCTCCAAATGGCTATTTGGACCTGAAGGATGACCTGAAGGATGTTGAGATAGAGATGGGCGAGATTTCTCAGAAGGGGTTGGTGGCAATTGAGATGGGGCAGTAGGGGGCCCACACTGATTTTGTTTATGATAAAAATAAGAAAGATATTCATGATTATGGATCATGATATCGCTGGAAGAGATGACTCCGATCGGGATTTTTTTATCATCAACAACCGGTAAAGCATGAATCGAATATTGATTCATCAAGGCAGTCGCTTGAGATATCGTTGCCGATTGCGAAATACAGACCGGATTCGTAGTCATTATTTGTTCTGCCGTCAGGTTATCTAACAATTCCTGAATCGAATCAGATCGGCTCAGTTGTAAAAGCATACTCATCACATTCTCCTAGCTAACTTATAAGGCGACTCATTCGATCGAAAGGCCAGCATATAATGCCTTCCATTTATTCATGGTCGCTCATGTAATTATAATTCTATAAGTACCGAATCACTCGGAACTACACTTGTTTAATTTTGTCGTTACGCCTTCAAAATAGGACGATGAATAAGTACCGAAACATTGGCCCCTCGTAATACTTTATCGGCTACGGCACCAAGATAGGTCCGCGGATAGCCAAGTTTACTGCTAGTCCCCATGACAATTAAATCGCAATGATGATTTTTGGCTTCGTTCAAAATGGCCAAAGGGGGAAACGGATGGACAGCTAAATGTTTCTGAACATGAATCTTTTTATCAAGGAACGACCTACTCTGCTGTTGTAAATATCGATTCCCATCCTCACGTGCATATTCGATTGCCGTAAAATCGGTTTGTGCTGTGGGGGTACCCAGATTGCTCCAATCCCAATCAGTTGCTGGTTCCAACACACGGATCATATGGATTTCTGCTTTCATTTGTTCCGCAAAGATCGCACAGGGGGGGATGGCCGCTTCTGAAACCGCAGTTCCATCGAGGGTTAAAAGTAAGCGTTTATATGAATGGCGAATCGCCACATCAGGCCGTTCATTTTCGAGTGGACGAACCACGATCATCGAGCATGGCAAACGATGCACTAATTGATCCGCAATACTCCCTAACCAGTGCGAGGAATGCGGACCGTGCCCATGCGCTGTGAAGCTGACTAGATCAAAAGATTGCTTCAAAACTAGCTCATACAGACAATCGACCACAGCTCCATGTAAATCATGTAATTCTATTTTTGCGTGCGGGTGCGCTCGCTGGATTCGTTCACGA
>JAKBAI010000304.1 GCA_021809185.1 Planctomycetota bacterium | reverse complement strand
CTCCTCGCAGTCCTCAAGGGCCATACTCTTCCTATCACTTGTTTAACGCTGAGTAGCGATGGTAAGATGATCTTCACCGGTTCAGGGGATAAAACCGCCCGCATCTGGAATGTCGCCACGGGGCAAGAACGGGTCGTCCTCAAAGGACATACGGAGCCTATCAGGTGTTTAACTTTGAGTAGCGATGGTAAAACCCTCTTCACCGGATCAGGGGATAACACCGCCCGCATCTGGAATGTCGCCACGGGGCAAGAACGGGCTCTCCTCAAAGGGCATACCGGTTTGATCCGTTGTTTAACGTTGAGTAGCGATGGCAAATCGCTCTTCACCGGATCATATGATAACACTGCTCGCATCTGGGATGTCGCCACCGCTCAACAACGGGTTCTCTTCAAGGGCCATACTGCTCCTATCTACTGTTTAACACTGAGTAGTGATGGTAAAACCCTCTTCACCGGATCAGGGGATAACACCGCCCGCATCTGGGATGTCGCCACCGGTCAACAACGGGCCGTCCTCAAGGGCCATACTACGGGTGGGATCAGTTGTTTAACGATGAGTAGCGATGGTAAGATGATCATCACTGGATCATCGTATGATAACACCGCCCACATCTGGGATGTCGCCACGGGTAAAGAACGTGCTGTCCTCAAGGGCCATACGTATTGGATCAAATGTTTAACGTTGAGTAGCGATGGTAAGATGATCATCACCGGATCATTTGATGGAACCGCCCGCATCTGGGATGTCGCTACAGGGCAAGAACGTGCCGTCCTCAAGGGCCATACGAATCGGATCGGTTGTTTAACGCTGAGTAGCGATGGTAAAACGATCATCACTGGATCAGATGATAAAACCGCCCGCATCTGGGATGTCGCCACGGGTAAAGAACGGGCCGTCCTCAAGCACGATACGGGTGGGATCTGGTGTCTAGGGCTGAGTAGCGATGGCAAAACCCTCATCACCGCAGGAGATAAAACTGCTCGCATCTGGGATGTCGACACAGGGCAACAGCGTGCCGTCCTCAAAGGCCATACTCTTCTTATCAGTTGTTTAACGTTGAGTAGCGATGGCAAAACCCTCATCACCGGTTCATGGGATAACACCGCTCGCATCTGGGATGTGGCCACCGGTCAAGAACGCGCAGTCCTCAAGAGCCATACGAAGGCGATCAATTGTTTAACACTGAGTAGCGATGGTAAAACCCTCATCACCGGATCAGATGATAAAACCGCCCGCATCTGGGATGTCGCCACGGGACAAGAACGTGCCGTCCTCAAGGGCCATACTCTTCTTATCAGTTGTTTAACGCTGAGTAGCGATGGTAAGATGATCATCACCGGATCATATGATAAAACCGCCCGCATCTGGGATGTCGCCACTGGTCAACAACGGACTATCCTCAAAGGCCATTCCGGTGTTATCACTTGTTTAACGCTGAGTAGCGATGGTAAGATGATCATCACCGGATCTGGGGATAGCACCGCCCGCATCTGGAATGTCGCCACCGGTCAGCAACGAGCCGTCCTCAATGGCCATACGGAGGGTATCAGCTGTTTAACGCTAAGTAGCGATGGCAAATCGCTTATCACCGGATCAGAAGATAGCACTGCCCGAATCTGGGATTTGGCACCACCACCAAAGGGAAATGTTCAAAGCTCAACTATTCCCGGGAAATCTGAAGAAAAGCTCCGCTTAGGATCCGATGAGAGCGGCCGCATACGGGATATAGCACTACCATCGAAGAAAACTGATCTCAGTTCACCTTTACCCAAGAAATAGTCGGGAATCCGCAGGCTTAATCCGCCTCTATTTTGCTTCTGTCGTCCTCTTTTCAATTTCGATTGTGTTTGCTATTATAATCAATGATTAAAATGAACTTGACGATGACTCTACT
This sequence comes from Planctomycetota bacterium, assembly GCA_021809185.1. Lineage (GTDB taxonomy): Bacteria > Planctomycetota > Planctomycetia > Gemmatales > Gemmataceae > JAKBAI01. Next base: position 3,248 of record JAKBAI010000304.1, on the reverse strand, counting down.
AGGAATCTTACATGGAACCCCTCTTTCAATGTATCTATCCCGATTGCAATAAGCTATTTGATCTTCCCATCGAAATGTTCTGCCCAGCTTATGGTCGTCTAAGCCGCTGTCCTCATGAAGATTGTCGATCGGTTTTCGATAGCGAAATCGCTTGCTGATACTTGCCCCAACTGCCGCAAATAGATAATAATCGGCTCACACGAAGAGGATTACGCAACCTACGGAGAGCCCCGGTTCACTTGAAGATCCGAACATCGGAACTTCTATCTCTTTTTGATCATGAAAATAAATCATTTTCCATAATTCGAAACCAACATAGCGATTTTCTTCTTTCAATTCGACTCATTGAGATATCTTTCGCTTAATTTACAGTCAATATTCGCCTAAAAACAGCGCAGTTCAATTCGAAGTTAGTAGGCTATTAACGGATATTTGGATCGTAATCGCTTAAATTCGCGAATTTTTTAGCTGGTCTATGATTTGCACTCTTTCCTTTTTTATCCTTAAAATTATAAAAACCTATTCGAGTAAAATATCTTGATTCGTTCTCGATTAAAGGGCAAGCATTTGCTAACTGGGTACGATGTTGTTGGTTACGATGAGATGTTAACCAAACAACAGATGATAAGAACACACTACCAACCGTTGTGTGAATCGTTAACGCAATTCGAATCGATGGAAATCGATCGAAGAATGCGCATGGCCGATCGACTGATGCGTAAGCAGGGGATCACCTTCACGGTTTATGGCCGGGATCAGGGGGTAGAGAGAATCATGCCCTTTGATCCCATCCCCAGAATAATCCCCAATTCGGAATGGGAACGGATCGACCATGGCTTGAAACAACGAGTCCGCGCGATTAATCTATTTTTGAAGGACATTTACCACGACCGCTTAATTTTGCGCGATCAACGAATCCCAGCAGATCTAGTTCTAGGCTCATCGGGCTATCGCCGGCAAATGATTGGGGCAAACGTTCCCCAAGATATTTACATTCATGTTTCTGGGATCGATTTGATCCGAGATGTCGATGGCACTTATCTAGTTCTGGAAGACAATTGCCGTACTCCTTCGGGTGTCAGCTATGTGTTAAAGAACCGCGAAGTGATGAAACAGGCATTCCCTGCCTTATTTGATGCCTATTCGGTTCGATCGATCGACGATTATGCCGCTAAACTGTTACGAGTTTTACAACATACCGCTCCTGCCGGGGTTGCCGATCCAACCATCGTTGTTTTAACCCCCGGAATGCACAACTCCGCGTATTATGAACACTCTTTCTTGGCTCGTCAGATGGGGGTTGAATTGGTCGAAGGTCGCGATCTCGTTTTTGATCACGGTTATGTTCATATGCGGACCACGCGAGGCTTAAAGAGAGTCGATGTCATCTATCGCCGAGTAGACGATGATTATCTCGATCCTCTATCGTTCCGCAGAGATAGTCACCTTGGCGTTGCGGCTCTGGTAGGGGTTTACCGAGCGGGGCGCGTTGGTTTGGCCAATTCCATCGGCACCGGTGTTGCCGATGATAAAGCGATTTACCCCTTTGTTCCCGAAATGATTCGCTATTATCTCAATGAAGATCCCATCTTACAAAATGTTGAAACGTTCCGGCCCACCGTCCCTTCTCACAAACAACATATCTTGAGTAATTTAGAGAAATTGGTCGTCAAAGCGGTCGATGCTTCAGGGGGTTACGGTATGTTGATCGGACCAAGCTCCACTAAGCTGCAACAACAAGAATTCGCAGCAAAAATCGAAGCCAATCCCCGCGGCTTTATTGCTCAGCCGACGATTACGCTCAGCTCACACCCAACTCTGGTTGAGGACCATCTGGAAGGCCGGCATATCGATTTACGCCCGTTTGTTTTATATGGAGAGGATATTTTCGTACTTCCCGGGGGATTGACACGAGTTGCGCTCCCGAAAGGGAGTTTGGTAGTCAATAGTAGCCAAGGGGGTGGTAGCAAAGATACCTGGGTTTTGCGAAACGACCCCGATTTGATTTAATGCCGATTTTGTTCACGGAACAGCAGTTCTTAATAAAACCGCTTGCGAATCGGATCGGCTAAGGATTCTTCTGGCCGAGCTGAATCAGATTAGCAAGGTAATAGACCCCATCCCGGCGTTCCTTGGCAGATTCGGCCCAGATTTTGTAATCTTTAGCCTGCTCACATAGTTCGTAGAGCGAGGGGCAGATCAACGAGTGTTCCAGATTTAATAAATAGGTTTTAGCTATTAGCAACGCCTCGGGCAAACGATCGAGTCTCAATAACAGATTGACAAAAACCTCTGCCGGGAAAGAGCGACCCAAACTGGCAGCAGGGTCGATTTTAGCACGGAAATATTCTAAATTCGCTTCGACCTCTACCCCATCGATAATCTCTAAGAGTTTGCGAAAATCGATATATCCTTTTTCGAACGGTTCGCCCAGACTCATTTGAAACGACTCCCCCAATTTTTCGCCATATAGGCAAAGCTCGCGAGCAGATGCAACCTCTGGCCCGGTTTGAAGTTCCAGAGCAAATTGGCAAATCGAAGAAAGATGCGAGGTGTCGATATGATAAGAATAACCGTCAAACAATTCCGGATGACCGTTAACCATCTCTTCAACAGAAGGCCTAGATTCCGATGAAGTGCTAGCAACCCCCAGATTTTGCAATTCATGATACAACCGTTCGCTAAGCTGATCGTAGAGATTCTTTACTAATAAAGCAATACAGATCTGTCTTTCGGCGGGATATTTGGACCAATCTTGAGAGGAGTAGGCCGTAATGGCGTTGCAAATTCCATAACGGTTTAAAATCAAGGAGAAGCCTTTGACCACATGAACACCCTGATAGTAAGCAAGATCGATAATCGCTTGCGGATCACGTTCCGATGTATCCGTATATTCTTCCAAAACAGCGACCATCGATTCGGTCTCTCCCAACATCCGGTAATAGCTCCAGCTCGCTTGGTAGTTCCCTAATTCGAGCCAGAGTTTCGCGGCTTCGCGGCCAGCAGAGCGGATCGTATTTTCATATGCTTCATGGAGAGATTCTGGAATTTCCGAAACATTCTGATTCGGGAACGGGCTGAGATTATTTTCAATCCGGAATTGCATCAATCGTGCATAGAACAAAGAGGTAGGGTCTTTACAATTCAGCAATTCCTGGCAGAGAATATCCACCGCTGATTTCGCCCCTTTTTGCGCGAAGATTGCCGAGAGGGAATCGAGCGATTCGGCAGATAGTTTTGCCACAGGC
>JAKBAI010000058.1 GCA_021809185.1 Planctomycetota bacterium | reverse complement strand
ACGGTGAACAAGGTTACTTCGACGGCGGCGCCAAAGCCCAGATGCGGGCGGTTTTATCCCCTGATCCTGTGAAGAGCTTTTTGCCATCGCTACTCAATGTTAAACAATTGATAGGACCAGTATGACCCCTGAGGAGAGCACTTTGTTGACTTGAGGCCACATCCCAGATGCGGACGGTATTATCTGCTGATCCTGTGAAGAGAGTTTTGCCATCGCTACTCTGCGTTAAACAAAAGATCCAACCTGTATGGCCTTTGAGGAGTGCCTGTTGTTTACCGGTGGCGACATCCCAGATACGGGCGGTTTTATCCCAGGAGCCCGTGAAAAGCGATTTGCCATCGCTACTCAGTGTTAAACAAAAGATCCAACCCGTATGGCCCTTGAGGACGAAACGTTGTTGACCCGTGGCCACATCCCAGATGCGGGCGGAGTTGTCTTCTGATGCCGTGAAGAGCGATTTGCTATCTGTACTCAGCGTTAAACAAGTGATAGGGCCTGTATGGCCTTTGAGGACAAAACGTTGTCTCCCCGTGGTCACATCCCAGATGCGGGCGGTGTAATCATTTGATCCGGTGAAGAGTGATTTGCCGTCGCTACTCAGCGTTAAACAGTTGATCCAACTAGTATGGCCTTTGAGGACAAAACGTTGTCTCTCCGTAGCCACATCCCAGATGCGGCTAGTGTGATCATTTGATCCGGTGAAGAGCGATTTGCCATCGCTACTCAACGTAAAACAATTGATCGGAGCAGTATGGCCCTTGAGGACTGCCCGTTGTTGCCCCGTGGCTAAATCCCAAATGCGGGCACTCTTATCCTGTGATCCTGTGATGAGTGATTTGCCATCGTTACTCAGCGTTAAACATGTAATAGGCCCAGTATGGCCCTTGAGTTGAGCAAGTTGTTGCCCAGTGGCCACATCCCAGATGCGGGCGGTGTTATCATTTGATCCGGTGATGAGCGTTTTACTATCGCTACTCAACGTTAAACAACTGATAGAATCAGTATGCCCCTTGAGGATCTCTGCAGGATGGTCATCCCCTTCGTGCAAGCCGATCATTCGAGGATAGGAAATATTTCGTAGATAAGCTTGACTGACGCCGAGCTGTTTTTCTTTTTCTTTATTTACTTGGACCACACTTTTATTTGCTTGGACTACATCCTTCTGTTTTTCAAATTTCTGCAAATGATCCAGCTCGAGAGGTTGCTTAGGAGCTTGGTCGAAGCGAGCGGTATCGGAATTGGCACGGATGGGGAGGAAATAGGTGATGAGGGCAGTTATTAGAAGTAAAAGAGCAATCGAGTCGCTCAAACGAGCAATCAGCGAATATTTTTTGACCCAGCGCACGAATTTTTGAGAGCGGGTTATCTTATCGCTCTCATTGTTGGTCGGACTAAGAAGAGTCGGTTGAAGGCTATGATTATTCAGATCGGGTTGGGTCTGGAGAGGGAGATCTGAATCGATGTCTTGCAAGCTACGTTGAGTAAGATTAGTCCCTGTCGAACTGTGGCATCTGGGGCAAGTATCAGCAAGCGATTTGAAATCAAGTACAGCCTGGCAATCTGGATGAGGACAGCGGCACAGGCGACTACAGAAAGGACAGAAAATTTCGATGGGAAGATCAGTTATCTTATTACAATCGGGATAGATACATTGAAAAAGGGGATCCATATAAGATTCCTAGAGGAGTGATCGTCAAGTTCAGTTTAATGATTGATAATAATCATTTTCATTTTAGTAAATTCGATCGAAATTGAAAGGGGTCGAGAGAATCTATCCTAGATCCCGTAGACTGGATCTCTAGCTAGACTAGTCTGGTCGGCGTTCATCCAATTCTGATCTAGGTTTGGAAGAGGCTTCCCATCCACGATGTCGAGCAGGACTTCGGCAACGGCGACAAAGCCGAGGTTTACGTCCACATCAAGGTACAAAAAGACCGAGCTAGTGAGACAGATCGGACGAGTCAAGTCAGTGCCAATGTCGATTCGGTCAACTATTTTGAATTTTTTGCACCTGTGTTTCCGCTCGTTGTCGCTTGTAGTAATGTGTACAAGATTTGTAGTAAATCTGAAATAAAAACAATAACTTTTATCGACAACGGAGAATTAAAAATGAAATGTTTGATGATCACCACGATTTGTTCCTTATTGTTGCTTTTGGCTGGATCTTTCTATCCTTCTACTCTGGAAGCACAAACTGTTGCGGAGAAACGAATATCCCAAAATGAACTGGTACAGATGCTCGATAACCTAGGCCTCGACCCGAAAAAGACGAGCGATTACTGGGCAAACATTAAATGGCATGGCGAAAAATTGGATTTTACCATCAGTTGTGGTGTTAAAGAAAACGGGGATTATATTTATCTCGAATCTTATTTGCGAGCGATTGAAAATCCTGATGCCGTTTCTGCCCAAGCTTGGAGAAAAATCTTAGCAACGAATGACAATATTGGTCGTTGTACATTTAGCTTCGATGAAAAGAATAAGAAACTGTATCTATCTCTTAAGATCGCTAATAATAATATGAATGCTAGCAAATTGCGAAACGAAGTAACTACATTAGCCAAGCATGTCGAGTCGACTCAAAATATCTGGTATAACGATCATTTGCAAACCGGCAATAAGGTTTCATTTTCGACTAGCCCCAGCCCTTTCCGCATGCCAACCCCAATTTCAAATGAAAAAGTCTTCAGCTTAGAGGGAAAATGGTTCATGACCGCTGGTATTCAAAATGGCATGGAGAAATCTTTCGTAAGTGATGATAAACAAACGGTCAAGATTACCATCACGAGTGATGAGATGGTTGCTGAACAAAATGGAAAAGTGATCTTGAAACGAAAATATAAAGTGAATAATTCGAATCAGCCTACCACGATCGATTGGATCGATGATAAAGGGGTCATCGAATTGGGACTGGTGCAGTTTAATAATGCCAATGAATGTGCGATCTGTTTTCCTGATAAAGCGAATCACCCAAGACCGACCGAATTCGGTTCTACTCAGCAAAATAATCAATCGGTTATGAAACTGCGAAGAGCACAATAGGTTAAACCAAAATAGTTATAAAATAAATTCGCAAAAGGGGGAGTTTGAAAACTTTCCCCTTGTTTTATTGATGAACTGAACAACTCCGAGATAAAGTGAATCTAATAGTTCACGGGATGTAATTGCGAAAAGGAGGTCTAGATTTTCCTTTTGCGATTTCATCTTTATCATTTGAACTTTACATTAATTAAAACGAATAGAAGTGATTTTTTTGCTAGCCAACTAAACAATTTTGCTTTACGATTGGGGTAATCTCATCTTAACAGCGAGGGGATATGTTTCAGAAAGTGATCAAGCTGAAATGAGATCCGTTTTTATCTGAATTGAAAAATTTCAAATGAAAAGGCTGAGAGTAACTAGTTATAATACTCTTCATTTTTGAGGAATAATCTAGGGAAGAAAATAACTTGATCTTTTCAATTGACTTCATCTAATTTGATTCCATTAATTTCATTGATTCATTTAATGCATTTACAAAACATCTATTGATTTTGATTTCCGTTCACTCCCCAATAACGACTGGATCTCTACTATATAAAATATGGAAAAGAATGAATTAATGAAAGTAGAAGATGACCAGGAAAAGCAAAATGCTTCTAATTCGGCAAAGTCAATCGAACCAGAAGTATATGAACCAGAAGTATCTGAACCAAAAGTATATCTGGTGGGAGCGGGGCCTGGAGATCCTGGATTATTGACGTTGCGGGGAAAAGAATGTTTGGCACAGGCAGATGTTGTGATATATGATCAGCTCGTGTCACCGCGGGTATTGGATTTTTGCCATGAGAAAGTCGAGAAAATTGCGGTACGCGATTTACCCGGTTGTCACCCGGAACGGTGGCCGTACATATTTCAGCGGATGATTGAAGAGGCACAGAAGGGGAAACGAGTTGTTCGTTTGAAGGGGGGAGATCCGTTAATTTTTGGTCGTGGTGGTGAGGAAATGGAAGCATTGCGGCAAGCGGGTATTTCCCATGAAGTTATTCCGGGGGTAACCACGGCATTGGCAGCAGGGGCTTATCTCGATATTCCTCTCACTCATCGAGAAATGTCTAGCGCTATTGCTTTGATAACGGGACATGAACACCCAGCGAAACCGAATTCTCGACTAGATTGGAAGGCCATTGCTCAATTTCCGGGCACGATAGCGATTTATATGGGGATGGCTCGCTTACCCGCGATCGTTGCCGAATTGATTGCTTGCGGGAAATCACATCTAACCCCAGTAGCCGTGGTAAGCAAAGTGAGTACTGGGGAACAGCGATCGGTCAAATCGACTCTGGGAGAAATCGAAAACGCTATCCGATCGGCTGGTCTAGTTACCCCGGCAATGATTTTAATGGGGGAAGTAGTGAATCTAAAACCAGAACGCTCCTGGTTTGAAAAGCTCGGGTTGTTAAATCATCATATTTTGATCACTCGACCTAAACGCCAAGCAGAGGTTTTATTAAGATCTTTGGAGAATTTAGGGGCATTGACATTTCATTGGGAACCGATTCGCATCGAGCCTATCGATGATTTTGAACAAATGGACAAAATGATTGATCAGATGACGATCGGGAAATGGGACTGGGTGGTTTTTACTTCAGCAAATGGGGTGACCGGTTTTTTGAATCGGGTGTTCGCCTTGGGGAAAGATGCTCGGATATTTGGCAAAATGCAAATCGCTGCTGTTGGGGGCGCCACCGCGGAAACCTTACTCCAATTTGGACTACGAGCCGATCTGATCGGAACGGAATCGATGAACAGCGATGAGCTCCTGCGCGCTCTATTACCACTATTACAAGCTGGCACAAAAAAAAATATTTTGATCATCCGAACTCAAAATGGGAGAGAATTACTTCAGCAACAGCTCGGTACGATTGCCAATGTCGATTCACTGATTGCCTACAAACAAGTAGAAAATAGCGGTCATTCCCCGACAGATCAGATTCTTTTTGATCATCTACGCCGAGGGGAGATCGATATGGTCGTTTTAACGAGTAAGAATATCGCTCAGCAGTTTCTGGAAGTGTGTGATGAAACGATCCGTCAACGGATCCGTTTTGGACAAATTGGGCTAGTAACGAATAGTTCCAGAACTTCTAGTTTTCTAAAGGAACAGGGGTTCCCCGTTGCAATAGAAGCAAATAAACCGAATAATGAAGGATTGATTGAAGCAATATTAGCCCTTGCTAAACGCAAGCAAAGAGAAGGGCACGATTAGAAATTTTCTTGATCGAACACTAAATTGAACACTGAATCCAACACGGATAAGACACTCGGTTTAGAGAGTTTCAAACGGAAATGAAAAATTGCTTCGCAACAAAATCTAAAAGTTCATGAAAAAGAAGGAAATTCAAATAATCGTTTTAGAGAGTCAAATTTCAGATTTGATCTGAATAGAGTAATAACTATTTGACTTCTTTGTAGGCATCAAACGCTAGATAAATGAGAATACCACCAGCGACAGCTCCGGCGATATCAACCCATGTAAAAGGGCTATCGCTGGCACTACTAAAAGGAAATCCAACAAAAAGATCTAATATAAATAATAATGTCATGAGGATCGAGCCGATCAACGATCCAAGACATAATTTTTTCTCCATCGTTGGCCTTTCTCTCCTATCTCAGGGTGTAAATGTTGCTAATATCCCTGTTGATGGCAATCACCGAAGCTTGATTTTCTATTGAATATCAAAAAAATATATCAACTTCCCGAAAAGCAATAGTTCAAGAGATTGTAATCCTATCACAAAATATTGAGTTATCTCGGTTTGATATTCTATTTACAAAAAAATCGAAAGCACAATAGTATATCTCGATTTTTCTGCGCATGTTCTAATATATTTAACGTTAGACAACTAACCTAAGTATATACCAGGCCAAAAGTTTGGTAGTGCTTACTTCTGGTAGACAAACCCATCCCGATTTAGATCGATTGTCATTTTTAATACTACAATTCTTGCATCTTATTTAGATTTAACAAGGAAGCAATGCCGGAATATTGCGAAAAATAGATTCTATGCAATGTTGGTTGATAGAGACGTTATAAACGGACCAAGAAATTCTTGATCTTTAGTTTCATCGATCATTTAAAGGAATCGAAGTCGGTGCCAAGGATGAGTTCGGAGTAGTTTCAAAAGATCAAATGAAGTTGGAAAAAATCAATTTTGGTATAACGATTGCTGAAACTATTAAAATAATGATGAAATGGAGAATAATCGATAATTTCACGATACGAATCGGAACCATTATTCATGAGTATCTATTCATCAATTATAGGGGTAATTCAGTAGCCACCAAAAATGAACGTGTAATTTGTTGAGCAAACAATAAAAAAGGATTAAATGAAATTAATGATGAAACATAGTTGGTTTCGAAAGATTCGTCAGGGTTTTACACTGATTGAGTTATTAGTCGTCATCGCAATTATTAGTATTTTGATTGGTTTATTACTGCCCGCAGTGCAGAAAGTGCGTGAATCCGCCAATCGATCGCAATGTCAAAATAATTTAAAGCAAATCGGATTGGCAATCAATATGCACCAAGATTCTTTAGGAATTCTTCCTACGGGTGGTCTGAGTGCCGCAACCGCGGCACCGGGGTTTGCCTCATTGGGTCAACCGTATGCTGCACCACATCAAAATGCAGGATGGGCTTATCAAATCCTTCCTTATCTCGAACAACAGGTACTGTGGTCTGGTGGATCTGCAGGTAATCCCATTGCAAATGCGCAAAGGATAATTGTTGGGACACCCGTTAAACTCTATTTCTGCCCATCGCTTCGATCTCCAACAACAATTGAGGTATCCTCCTGCCCATTTGGAACCACGAATAGTGATGGGTCATCGATTCTCGGCCAATCGTTGTCGCTAGCACAAATCGATTACGCGGCGAACGGCGGCGAATTAGGATTATTGAATGGTGGATTTATGCCTTCTTCAAGTCCGCCAATCAAGATGTCCCAGATTTTTGACGGCACATCAACAACGATTGCTGTTGGGGAAAAACAACTGGATATGTTATTGTTGAATCAATTTACGGTTGATGATGGCGTTGGATATTGCGCAGGTTTTGATATAAATACCGTTCGCTTTTCCGCAAAGGTTTCCAATGGATCTGTAAGCTATGTCCCTCCCGCCGCGAATTACAATTCTGGAACCGATTCGGGCTCGTTTGCGTTTGGTTCATCGCACCCATCGATTTTCAATGCCCTGTTTTTTGATGGCTCGGTTCGACCAATCCTATACGCGATCGATCAACCCTCTTTTATCGCGCTTTGCACACGGAATGGCAAAGATATTCCACAAACAGTTCCGTAGTAATTAAAATGAATAGAAACTCGAATCCTAATTAGGGTTGGTTTACCAAAAATAAACCGATCTTTATAATATATCACTTCAAGAGAGTTCGTTAGGGAATTTGTCCCCCGAACTCTCTTTACAATTCTAATCTCAGATTTTCTTGCTTTTTAGTTAATCCATTTTAATAGTTAATCCATTTTAATAGTTTATCATTTTTAATAATCTTTTAAAGATTTGAAAATGAAGTCAATTTAGAATCATTTCAGTCCAAAAAAACCGGAATGAAAAAGAAAAAACAGGAAAATTGAATTAATCGAAAAAAATACTCTTGAAATATCCACGAGAGAATAAGTATAATAATTTCGGTTTTCATTTTTTAGACATTGAGGAAAGAAATATGAATACGAGGACTTCTCCGAAACGAGTTCATCAAGGGTTTACCTTGATTGAATTATTAGTTGTTATTGCGATTATTGGCATTTTGATTGGATTATTGTTACCCGCTGTTCAAAAAGTACGGGAATCAGCAAATCGATCCCAATGCCAAAATAATTTGAAACAGTTTGGTTTAGCTGTCAATATGCACCAGGAATCTTTGGGACTTTTACCTACGGGTGGTCAAAGCTGGACAACAACAGCACCAAACTTTGCATCATTGGGCCAACCTTATGCTGCACCGTACCAACAAGCAGGATGGGGATTTCAAATTCTCCCGTATATTGAACAACAGGTTCTGTGGTCTGGAGGATCTGCGGGTAACATCGCAATTGCACAAGCGACAATTGTTGGAACACCCATTAAACTCTTCTTCTGCCCTTCTCGTCGTCCCCCAACTCAGATCCATACAACCTCCTATTGGTTCGGAACCCAAAACCCGGATGGCACAAATATTAAAGGTTCCGCAGGTTTTACTGCACAAACCGACTATGCAGGGAATGGAGGGAATGGAGGGAATGGTGGATTTGTTCAAGCTAATTCAGCAGGTGGCAATAAGATAACCATGTCCCAAATAACTGATGGGACTTCAACCACGATTGCCATTGCGGAAAAACGTTTAGATCTTAGTTTTCTCACTTCGGATGTTACGGATGATAACGAAGGTTATTGTGCGGGTTGGGATTGGGATTCGATTCGATTGTCCAATTCAGGAACTACCTATTATCCTCCTGCCGCGGATTTTCAAACAACCGTAGATGTTGGTTCTCATGGGTTTGGATCATCGCACCCATCGATTTTCAATGCCTTGTTTTTTGATGGTTCGGTTCGACCAATCCAATACGCGATTGATCAATATTCTTTTATGGCCCTTTGTTCGCGAAATGGCAGAGATATTCCGACAATGGTTCCTTAATCTATTTTGAATTATTTTAGTACGAAATGAATGGGTACTATTTTTTTCAATTTTTGAAAAAATTCAATTTAAAAAGAGCGTCAACAAAAGAATTCTTGTTGACGCTCTTTTTTTGTACTTGAGCTATCTTTTTATTCGAATCTAACCAAAATCATGTTAAATTCGATTTGTTTCGAAAGCTATGCCAGAACCTAAAAAAGATTGAGTGAAATTTTACTGCCATCGTATTTTCATAATCAAAAGTGAAAAAAGTAGTTTGATGATAAAAATTAAAAACAAGAAAATGATCTTGTGGGAACTCAAATCTTCCATGTATAATCAGCGCTGATTATATATTCAAAAGATTTTGAGAAAAATTCAGGATGAAAAAGAGAACAAACAGGGAACCTGTCTCTCAAGGGTTTGCTTTGATTGAGTTACTGGTAGTTATAGGGATAATCGGAATCTTTATTGGCCTGATATTGCCCGCAGTTCTGAAAGTACGCGAATCGGCCAATCGAGCGCAATGCCAAAATAATTTGAAGCAATTTGGTATCGCAATCCATTTGCACCAGGAAGCATTGGGGATATTACCTACCGGAGGGGTTAATTATGCAACATCTGCACCTGAGTTCGCTTCGTTGGCTAGGCCTCTCTCGGCACCGTATCAACAGTCAGGATGGGGCTATCAGATTCTCCCTTATATCGAACAGCAGATTTTGTGGTCTGGGGGAAATTCAACAACGATTGAACAGGCTCAACTTTTGATTATCAGTACTCCCAACAAGTTATATTTTTGTCCCACACGCCGACCACCAACGGTATTCCCAACTTCAAGTCTGTGGTTCGGTAATCTCAATCCAGATGGGACAACGATTTTGGGGCATCCGGGCGCAACGGCACAAACCGATTATGCAGGGAATGGCGGTAATGGAAATAACGGGGGATTCGTTCGCTATCCTTATCGAATAACTCTTTCGCAGATATCGGATGGGACTTCAACAACGATTGCGATAGGAGAAAAACGTATGGATCTGTTGAATTTGACCACTGCTGTAACCGATGATTTTGAAGGCTATTGTGCCGGGTGGGATTGGGATTCGATTCGAATTTCCTCCATTATAACCAAAACGGGGGCTATAGGAACTTATTTCGCGCCACTCCCAGATTATAACTCCTCATACGACCCTGGCTCTAATGCGTTTGGATCATCGCACCCATCGATATTCAATGCCTTGTTTTTTGATGGTTCGGTCCGGAGTATACCGTACTCGATTGATAAGTTCTCTTTTATTGCTCTCTGTTCACGTAATGGAAACGATATACCTACGATGATCCCTTGAAAGAATCTCTATCTAGTTAAGAACGAATTTGATTTTAGTAGCTTTGTTGGTTCTTCAGGTAAGGGAATGCTCTTCTTAGCGGATAAGTTCTCCTTATAAACTTCAATTAATCTGATTTCGTCAACCAGAATATAGCCCATTTCATCATGTGAATCAGCGGTTATCCATCATTAAAACCGCATACTTTTTCTTGATATAGAAAATGGAAAGTTAGAGCATCTTTAATTTATCTCAGAAAATGATTGAATTGAAATCATGAAATGATCTGACACAAAAGATTATCTGTTCGAAGCTGCTACCCATTTTCTGGTCTTATCATATTCTAAAGTTAAGAGAGTGGTTAACGCATCAGGGATATCTTATATCCTACAAATGCCCTAAAAATGCTCAAAAGGCATGGACAAGAGAAATTCATATTGGAGAAAGTAAGGAACGATCTGTGCTATTTTTTCTGATTTTTTTGATCCTATTTTTAGTGTTATTTTCATTGTACTTTGGCGGAACCATCTATTTTCATAATTGGTTATACAGCAGTTTGCCGAACTCGTTATGGCAACGATCGGCAATTGCTGCCGCTGGGACAGCTCTATTTTTTGTATTTTGGGCGTGGTTGCATTATCTGAATCCCGATCGATTTGGGATGTTATTCGAGTTTTCCAAATACGAAATGAAGGATTTCAATCAAATTGAATCGGTGCGCTTGGTGGGGGATCGAGAAGAAATAATCCCTTATCACAAAAAACCGGGGGGGATTGGAACTAGTGATTATCTGGATGCTCGAAAAGCACACAAACCAAATCCTTGGGCCAGAAGCGATGCGAATAGTGTGATGATCGCGATTTTAATTCGAGAAGAAAATCGCGATCAACCAACTCGCTTCGAGGTCAAATTGGATGCACAAAAGCGATTTCCGCCCAATTATCTGTATCAAGAAGTTGGTGGAAGCCGATATATCGATCCAAATCATATTGGTCGAGTGATTCGCCCGCGAGGTAGCACGGTATTTCTCAATATTATTTTAACGCTTCTCCATGGAGCTATCTGGTATGTTGCTCTATGGATAGGTTTGCAGTTTGAATCGGAACATGCTCTTGGATTGACTCTCGTTTTATGGTTGGCCTTTACCATAATTATTCTCCCTGTTCTCTTTGGGCAGGTGCGATCCCGCTCTTCACCAGCTCGAGTGGAGAGTAAAGCGATCTGGATGGTGCAAACAGTGCAAACAGAGAAGATCCAATTAATCAAAGGTTTACCGAGTAAGATGATTTAGAATCAGGGATCTCCTATTCAGACTATTTCTCTATTTTGGAGAATTCAAGTAAATGGAATCCTGCATTTGTTGAATGTTCTTTTTGGGCATTGTCAATTCAAGTCCGAAACGATATAAAAATTTGAAATTCAAAAATATATGGTTTAATGAATAGATTGTTAATCTATTTTTCATGAAATAAAGGAATTGAGAAATAATGGTCGAAAGAAGAAGTGAATTAAATCGGCGTTATCATCGTAAAGAAAAAATGCACAAACTCAAACAAAGATTGGCGAAAGCTCAAACCCCTCAGGAACGAGAAAAAATTCTTGATAAAATTTTTCGCCTGAGTCCATTTTGGGTTGAACCTCAAGCGCCAACTCAAGAACCTGCTACGAACTAAGCGGACCAAGCGGAAATAGAGATTTCAAAATCCGCAGATAAGAATTATTCAGAAAAGTAATATTTAGTTAAGTAAACTTCAGAAATCTTATAAGAAGGGAGTTTTAATATTAAATTTGCTTTGAAATACAATGAATGCCCAAATTCAAATATATATTAAGTTTTGACTCTCACATCGTTTTATTCCCTAAAACTCGATTAATTATAATTAGTTTTAGGGATACCGAACTTTATTCAAAAACCAATCTTAACATTTTTGTACGTGTCTCGAATCAATCGAATTAAATAGGAAATAAAAGAGGCAACTCAATCCTATTTGTTAATTGAGTTTAGAGATACAAAAATAAATAATCGATTATGACGAAGAACTTGCTGGAGAATTCTACAAAATAACGATGAATTAAAAATTCAAGAAACAGTGGATGGAGCAACTTCTTGTGCACTTCCCTCTGTCTTGTGCAAAGGTAACAATTCTTGACGATAAATAGGAACATTGCGAGGTGCTTCGATCCCTAAGCGGATTTTTCCTCGGTCAATATCTACAACCGTAATACAAATATTTTCGCCAATATAAATTTTTTCGCCCAACTTCCGGCTCAACACCAGCATTGTACAACCCTCCTGAAGTCCAAACTAAGTGAGTGGGGTAAGAATCAATAACTTTTCTTTATTCTACCTCATAAAATGGGAGAACTACCTAGCACACTCGCTACTTTTTATCCAAACTATGGTAAATTCGTATTAAAATAATCGGAAAATTGAGAGAATCGATTGTAATCCAGACAATCATGACAACGTAAGTGTTGATTCGAACAGGATTTCTGGGGTGAAAAATTTAAAAGAAAATGGTGCAGCTCACTTGCCCTTTTATCAATTTTTTGCCAAGCGGAATAGATCGTTCCCACCGGAGAGTGGCGATGTAATAGATTCCATACCGTATCTGCAATCAGCTAAACAATATGAAAGTAGTTACTTATTCGCTGTGATCTTTTCAACCATATTCTGTTCGATCTGGACTTCAATTCGGGTGTTGATTAAAGAAAGCTCCAAAATCAATATACTCTGATTCGGATTTACTTTAATAATAGATCCTTCGTAGCCAGCTAAAGCCCCTCCTATGATTCTCACCTTACTACCAACCGAGCCAAGGACCATCTCTTGAATCAATTCATGGCTCTTCAATAGATTTCCTAAGCGTAACAATTCATCATAGAGCGATTTGGGGGTTGCAGGGCGTAGGATCTGAGCAATCTGTTTCCGGCATATGGATGAAATTGCTTTATCTCGAAAATCAATCTCTGAGCAAAAAACATACCCTGAAAACAACGGAATTTCTGATTTTCTATTTTTTCCGCGATATCGAACTAATCTGGTCATGGTTGGTAAAAAGACAGGAACATCAGCAATCTCTAACATAGTAGCTATCTTTTTTTCCCAGCGAGCGGAAGTTCTAAGGGCTATCCAACGATCGATCGATTCAAAAAATAATTTCATTGATTTTTCATCCACTTATCTAGGCGTTTTCATACCAAAACGAAGCATTTTTAAAGCAGCAATCAAGATTTTTAATCAATTTTATTGAATATAATTGCTCAATCCGATTTATTGATACAAATATCATTTTAATTGCAACAAAAATGGAATATTTTGCCAAAAACATTGACTCTTTCGTTTGGGGGTTATAGATTGATAGTGCAAAATATAATTAATAGATAGAGTTTGCGGCTAAGTTATACTCTCTTGTATGTTAGATAATTAAAATATAAAAACGATATTTCGGGTTACTCAGTCGAATTGAATCTGGGATATTGCTCAGCAATTCAATGCTTTTTCTTATTAATTGATAAAAATACTGATAGATAGTACTCATAAAAACAATTTTCCCCACAGGTTTTATGGATAGGTGATTTTGCTCACGCAATCGCTGTGATACTGTAGTATTGATTTTAAGTGTTGATTTTAAGCATCTATTTAAAGCTTGTGTTTAAGCTATAGCGATCATTCCAGATTGTTCTTCTGGGTTTTTCGCTGAAACCGACACGAGGATCGCGGAGCGTTTTAAAGTAATTTTCCCCAATCCATTAATATACATTATAACTCAAATTGATATTTTAGCAGATTTCGAATGGAGTAACCGATTCGGGTTGTTCATTTAGGTAAATTTTATCCCCCCGCTACTGGTGGAATTGAAACTCATCTACAAACTTTGGCACGAACACAGTCTCGCATCGGACACTCCGTTCGAGTTATTTGTGTAAACCATGCGGATACAGCGGGAAATGATGTTACCTGGGATAAATTAGCAACCACGCCAACGATTACCGATTTCGATCACTCGGTTGAAGTCATTCGCTGTGGCCGAGTCGCTTCGTTCGCGCGATTGGAAGTTTGCCCGCGACTATTATCGATCCTTCGTCAGCTAAACGGCAACAGCACCAACAGCGACAATAATATAGATGTTTTGCATCTTCATGCTCCCAATCCGACCATGTTTTTGGCTCTTTGTTTGAGTGGTCTCCTGAGTCAAAAAAAGATCGCAGTGGTGATTGGGCACCACAGCGACATCATCAAGCAAAAAGTTCTTCGCATCCCATTTGCTCCGTTCGAAGAGAAAGTTTACGCTAACGCGCAGGCGATTCTTGTTGCCACCCCAACTTATTCGACAGGTTCACCCTTACTGAAACGCCATGAATCACGAGTGCATGTGGTCCCGTATGGAATCGATTTACATCCTTATCTTCAGCCTACGGCAGAGGTTTTGAAAAAGGCTCAAGAATGGAAAGAATGGGGCTCACCTCTCTGGTTGATGGTCGGTCGACTCATTTATTACAAAGCGGGCCATATCGCTCTACAGGCTTTGCGGGATCTCCCCGGCAAGCTGATCTTCATTGGCACCGGACCTCTGCTAAATGAATGGCAGTTGCTTGCCGATCAGTATGGTGTAGCCGATCGTGTTCTCTGGCTGGGGAACGCTACCCCCATCGAATTAATCGCTGCTTATCATGCCGCTACCGCATTCTGGTTCCCCAGTAATGCCCGCAGCGAAGCGTTCGGCCTCGTTCAAGTCGAGGCCATGGCATCGAGCTGTCCCGTTATCAACACCGCTATACCGGGCAGTGGTACCGATTGGGTCAGTTTATCGGGGATCAGCGGGTTAACCGTTCCAATCAATGACCCCGTCGCTCTGGCACAATCTGCTCGACAGATATTAGCCGATCGCTATTTACGGCAACGTTTAGGGCAAATGGGCAGAAAACGCGCTCAGACCGAATTCGAACAAAACATCATGGCCAAACGAATCGCAGATATTTACGAAGAGATTAAAAATGAAACGTATTGAAAATCCCTAAACGATCGAATCTGCAAAGCTTTTGTAAACCTAAGACGACAAAATTTCTATGAACGTTCACTCCCCTCAATTTAAAGAACTCCGCAAAAAATGCTTTCTTCGATTGTTGACCATGCACTATCAAAGTAAAGTTGGGCATTTAGGAGGTAATCTATCTTGTTTGGATATTTTGTTGGTATTGTACCATACGATTCTTAAGCCTGAGGATGTGGTGGTACTCTCCAAAGGGCACTCGGCGGGAGCATTGTATATCGCCTTATGGTCGGTCGGGTTAATAACTGATGAGCAGTTAGAGCAATTTCATAAAGATAATACTCTATTGAGTGGACATCCACCGGCATCGGGAATTCCCGCTATAGCCTTTGCCACGGGTAGCTTGGGGCATGGGGTCGGTTTAGCTGCTGGAGTAGCCTTAGGCAAAAGATTGAAAAAGTCTCCTGGCAGAGTATTTTGTCTAACTTCCGATGGGGAATGGAATGAAGGATCGAACTGGGAATCACTCATATTTATTCAGCATCAGGTATTAAATCAAATTTGTCTTATAGTCGATTTAAACGGATTGCAGGGGTTTGGTTCAACGAATGAGATTGCAAATTTGCATCCGCTTGATGAAAAATTCAAAGTCTTTAACATGGAAACGGTTACTATTGATGGCCACGATGCTCAAGAATTAAACAGAGAATTAGATAAATTATCCGAAAAGCCTAGATCGATAATTGCTCGTACACGTAAAGGTTCGGGTGTTTCATTCATGGAAAATCGAATGGAATGGCATTATTTACCATTAACCGAAGATCAGTATAATCAGGCCATCCAGGAAATATCTCTACAATGAGAGTCGCATTTTCATCCGCTCTATTGAAATCTGTCGCTATTCCCGAATTCATCTTTCTCACGGGTGATCTGGGATTCAATGCGTTAGAATCCCTGCGCGAGGAAATGGGCGAACGCTTCATTAATGTAGGTGTAGCCGAACAGAACATGGTTGGTGTCGCAGCAGGGTTGGCGAAAGAGGCTTTGCGCCCCTGGATTTACAGCATTGCCCCATTTGTCTATGCTCGTCCCTTTGAACAGATACGCAACGATATTTGTAATCATCATCTTCCCGTAATTATCGTGGGAAATGGAGGCGGTTACGGTTATGGGGTTATGGGGGCAACGCACCATGCTCTGGAAGATTATGGAATTTTGCTCACTTTGCCTTCCTTGGAAGTGTATATCCCTGCTTTTGATGAAGATATTGAATTTCTGGTACCATTATTGATGAGAACAACGAATCCTTCTTATCTTCGTTTGGGGTTATCAGAAAAACCAAAAGAGTTAGTCGCAACCAAATTCGAACCGTTTAGGAAATTGGTTCACGGAACAAAAGGGGTCATTATCGCCGTGGGTCCATTAGCAGGAGGTTTATGGAAACTGTTGAGTAGCTTACCCGATGATCAGAGACCTTCGCTTTGGGTTGTTTGCAAGTTGCCGTTTGTCGAATTACCTGAAGCCTTGATACAAGAAATAAAGATAGCGAATCGCTTACTGAGCGTAGAAGAGCATACCAAGCAAGGGGGATTTGGTCAAATGTTAGGTAATTATCTATTCCAGAAGGGGGTATCGATTTCCTGGTATCGTAGTAAATATGCCCTCGGCTATCCATCCAAAAGATATGGATCGCAGAGATTTCACCGGCAAGAAAGTGGTCTTCTGCCAGAACAACTTCTCCAGGAAATTTTAAATTAATGGATACCCAGAACCAGCAAGCGAAGGAAATGGAAAATCAAAATCTTATTCACTTTCCCTATCAGGATTTAAATGAAAAAATCCGTCACTTGCAGGGACCAATTTTAATTTTGGGAGCAAGTGGATTTGTTGGTGCAAATTTATTCCGGATGATCTTGAAAGATCGACAAGATGTTTACGGTACTACCAGTAGGAAGCCTTCGTGGAGACTTACCGGGATAAATTCTTCACAAATTCATTTGGGCGATCTATTAGTAGAAACCAATCTAGTTGCTTTATTGGAAAGAGTAAAGCCACGGACCATTTTTAACTGTGTTGCCTACGGTGCATATTCATTTGAGAAAGATGCCAATTTAATCTATCAAACAAATTTTGAACTTTCGAGAAAAATTATACAAATTCTTGAACATGCTTCGATTGCTTGTTATGTTCAGGCAGGGAGTTCTTCAGAATATGGAGATAATTCTGCTGGACCAAATGAATCGTTCCCAACTCATCCGAATAGTGATTACGCTGTTTCCAAAGTAAGCACTGCTCAGTTTATCTATTATTACGGTAAATATAAAAAATTTCCTTGTGTCAATTTGAGATTATATTCGGTATACGGTCCTTATGAAGATTCGCAGCGATTAATTCCAGTACTAATTCGAAAAGGTCTGGAAGGGAAGTATCCTGAATTCGTTCATCCTGATATTTCGCGAGATTTTATTTATGTAGATGATGCAGCAGAAGCATTTATAGATACGGCACTCAATCTTAGAGAGAGTCAATACGGAGAATCTTATAATATCGGTAGCGGGAAAAAGACAACGATCGCCGATATGGCAACCATAGCGCGCGATATATTTCAAATTCAAGAAGATCCGAAATACACGATGCCTGCTCGCAACTGGGATGTTTCCAACTGGTATGCGAATCCGGAAAAAGCAAAAGCCGATCTGGGCTGGTTCGCGCGCACCGATCTCCGTGATGGTTTACAGAGAACCGTGGAGTGGTATCGTGCCTTACCCGATCCGGAAGCGTATGAGCGATCGAGTAAAAAATTCGGGGTGGATACGGTATATAGTGTTTCGGCGATTATTGCTTGTTACAAAGATAATCAAGCGATTCCTATCATGTATCAACGATTAACCGATACATTTACCAAGTTAAATATCGATTATGAAATTATCTTTGTCAATGATTGCAGTCCAGATGATTCCGAAGAAGTGATCCGGCAATTAACGGCAAATGATCCAAGAGTTCGAGGTATTTCTCATTCGAGAAATTTCGGTTCCCAAGCGGCTTTTGTGAGTGGGATGAAACTTGCTTCAAAGAATAGTTGTGTCTTACTCGATGGAGACTTACAAGATCCTCCCGAATTAATCGAATCTTTTGTGACGAATTGGCGGCAGGGCTACGATGTTGTCTATGGTCGAAGAGTAAAACGTGAAGCAACCATTTTTATGCAAATAGCTTATAAAGCATTTTATCGTGTGTTTGATTATTTTTCCTATTTGAAAGTGCCGCACGATGCAGGAGACTTTTCGTTGATGAATCAACGAGTGGTCCAATCGATTCTCTCATTTCCAGAAAGAGATTTATTTCTTCGGGGTGTAAGAGCTTTTGCCGGTTTTAAACAGATAGGGGTTGATTATGTTCGTCCAGAAAGAATGTTTGGTCGAAGTACCAACAATCTTTTGAAAAATTTGGGATGGGCCAAAAAAGGGATATTCAGTTTCAGCAATACTCCATTGAATATGCTATCATTTGCGGGGTTTAGCCTATTTTTTCTTAGTATTTTAATGATGATTGTACAGATCTCCTCTAGGTTGTTTTTCCCAGGTTTAACGCCCCGAGGGGTAACAACCACATTAGTTTTTATTATCTTTTTTGGGTCGTGCAATCTATTTGGTTTAAGTTTGATCGGTGAATATATCGCAAAAATTTTCGAAGAATCCAAGCAAAGACCTTTGTTCATACGCCGGAGCATTATCCGAAATGGAAAAATTCGTTCGACCACAGAAGAATTAAAAGAGGAAGAAGAAAATTGGAATGAATAATACCAAAATGATCGATCGTTCTGGTTGTCCAATCTGCAAATCATCCGCATTTTCGAAAAAATTTGCTGATGAGAATGTGCACTTGGATCAGCTCGATCGTTTTGCTTTCGCATCGAGAAAGATCCCTGAATATATGCACTGGCAATTATGGGAATGTCAGCAATGCGATTTGATCTATGCCGATCCGATTCCTGATCGAACCACTTTAGTTCATGAGTACGAGCAAGCAGATTTTTCCAGTAGTGTCCAAGCGAAATTAGCGAGTGATACCTATGCCTCGTTTTTGCCATCGATTCAGAGTCTTTTACCTGATTTACATGGTGCTTTGGATATCGGTACGGGGGATGGAATTTTTTTGGAACATTTAATTCGATTAGGCTTTGATCAAATAGAAGGAATAGAACCATCTTTAGCTCCAATCCAAGCAGCGAAACCGGAGATTCAACCTTTAATTCGCCATGGGATATTTGAAAAAGGGGCCTTCTCGGAAAATCAATTTTCTCTGGTGACCTGTTTTCAAACCATTGAACATGTCGATGATCCTCTGGGAATGTGTCAAGAAGCTTACAGAATTCTAAAATCAGGTGGAGCGATCTTTTTAATAGGTCATAATCGCCGTTCGTTATCGGCGAGAGTTCTTGGGAAGAGATCTCCTATTTTTGATTTAGAACATTTACAACTTTTCTCCAAACAGAGTATCAGTCAATTGTTGATCAAATCTGGATTTCAGGTCGGTTGGGTCAAACCGATCTGGAATAGTTATCCAGTTACTTATTGGATTCAACTATTCCCACTGCCCCGTTGGATAAAATCAAAGTTGATGCGAATTATTGGGTTCTTTGGTGGCAATCGGCTAATATTGCCATTGCCTGCTGGGAATATCGCTGTGGTGGGTTATAAAAAGTAAAGAGGTTAAACACAAGACGATGCTTCAAGGGGATTCCTCAATAAACAATAAAAGATTATTTTACTTTATTCTATTTATAGCTGGGGGTTGTTTTCTATTTTTATGTTATCCCCTTATTGTTAATAAGCTAATTATCGAGGAGGATCTTGGGGTTTATGTAATAGCGCCTAGATATTTTTATTGGAACTGTTTGCACGAAGGGTATACCCCTTTATGGTGTTCTTATCAGCATTGCGGATTTGATCTGCTGGGCGAGGGGCAATTTGGCATATTCCATCCGTTCATATGGTTAGTCTATCGATTTTTACCATTTACTTTAGCTTTTAATTTAGAGATATATGCTCGCTATCCCATACTAGCTCTTGGGATCTATTTATTAACGCGCCGATGGGGCTTATCTCCAGCGGCAGCATTATACTCGGGTTTTGTCTGTGCTTTCTCCGGATATTTTACTCGTCACTTTAGTCATCCGGTTTATATTACTACTTTAGTCCACATTCCATATCTATTGTGGTGTTATGAAATAGTTTCTAGTTCTTCGGTATTTTCAAAACGAGGGAAATTAGCATGCTTAGGAATCGTATTCCTAACTGTTTCGCAAATCTTGATTGGCTTTCCCCAAGGGTGTTTTTATACAGGATTGTTAGAAATTCTTTATTGGCTGATCAGCTGGAAAAGAGGGGTTGGTTATCGTTTAATATTATTTTTCATGTTTTTGAAAATTTTGGGAGTCGTGATAGGAACTATTCAATTAATTCCGTCCTTTGATCACTATCTTTTATCGGAGCGCACCAAATTTAATGAAGATTGGGTCAATTTTGGGAGTTATCATCTTCGTAGTCTCCCCAGTCTTTTTTTTCCATTATGGGATGATGGCTATTTTGAGTATACACTTTATCCAGGAGTAGGTGTTATTATACTAAGCTATGGATTAATTTTGAATTACACTCGAACAGATCCAAACTCCCGATCGCTCATCAATTTACTGATTATATCATTAATTGTAAGTATAGTCTTAGCATTTGGAAAAGCTGGGTTCATCTACCGATTGCAATTAATGCTTCCCATTATTCAAAATTTTAGAGTGCCTGCTCGATATCTCTTTGCAACTAGTTTTTGCTTTGCCATTTTATCTGGGATAGCATTTGAGATGATATTGCAAAATAAAATGCGAATTCCTTTCTCCCGGATTTTGATCTGGTTGAGGTACGGATTTCTAATCTTAGGTTTGATTTTCTTCTTTTGTTTAGAATTTCGCTCTCCGCTTGTTGGGTCAAAGGAACATCGAATTTTGACTGGTTTAAGTTTAGGTAGTGTAGAATTGTCAATTGCTTTATTCATTTTTACATATACCTTGAAAGTGAAAGAATGGGCAATTTATGCTTGGGTGATTTTTACTTTTGCAGATTTGACCGGATATGTAATATTTCATCATTACAAAAATTCTATTTACACTTTAGACGAATTAAAGTCGTTAGAAACACCTCTTTTAATTCAACATCAGAGAATCTTTATTTTTAACAATGGCGATTACCAGGATTCGCTTCCTGCCATCAAGAATATTCCTTTATCCTCCAGTTATTTATCGATGAAGCCACGGCGAAAATTGGATTATTCTAACGAGAAGGTTTTGGCCCTTTCTGGAACTCTTTGGCTGGGGAAACCGACAACCCCCCAAGTCGATGATATTTATTTTGGAAGACATGAATGGGAATGGACAAAATCCCCAATAACACCATTAGGTTATGCACGATTACTAACCAAAGCAATTGTTGCGGAAAATCCGATGACGGTTCTTAAGGATATCGATATCGAATCGGTAGCGATTGTCAAAAAACCGATTGAAATAAGAGGGGAGACTCCAGGCCAAGTAACGATTCAAACCGAAGAGTCGGGGTTGATCGTTTTGACAACGGAAACAAGATCGGTTCAATTACTGGTGGTAGCAGAAAGTAATAATCCTGGTTGGCGAGTTACGATCGATGGTGAACAGCAAGAAGTAATTCCTGTTTATGGAGATTATTTGGGTTGCCTTGTTCCAGAAGGAAACCATCGCATCGAATTCCGATTTTATCCCCGTAAGTTACCGTTGGCTTGCTGGGTGTCGCTAACAGGAATAGTACTAACCATATTAGTTTTCGTAGGCTTGATGCAAGTGAAAGAACCAAAATGATCGCATCGGAATTAGGATAATCTTGATCAAAAATATGATACAGAAGTCATCAAAAGGTATTCAAAAGAGCATGAATGTTCACTCCACCAAGTTCTACAACTCCAAAAATGCTGTTTTTTCTCGTTGCTAATATTTAGGATTAAATATTTAGAGGATTTGTCAATAAAATTAATTTAGCAAAAAATTGATATGGAATCGTTTTCGAATGGATGCCTATATAAATAGATGTAAAGGCTATATAAATAGATGAAAAAAATTCAAAGTTTTATTAAAGAACCGGTCGAATCAATATTGGATGTTGGCTGTAATGTTGGTGCTTGGTTAGCTGATTGCAAAAGACTTTACCCAGATGCTAATTTAGTCGGTGTAGAAATTAATAAAAAGGCAATTGAAGTTGCTAAATCCAGATTACCAGAAGTGAAATTTTACGAAACGGGGGCTGAAAAATTACCTTTTGATAACAACTCCTTTCAATACGTAACTTGTATAGAAGTACTGGAACATCTTCCTTCCGAGTTACGTCCAGTAGCATTTAGAGAAATCCATCGTGTTTTGAGACCAGGGGGTACTTTTATTTTAACTGTACCACATGCCGGCTGTTTCGCTTGGTTGGACTCAAATAACATCAGGTTTAGAATCCCGCTACTTTATAAATCGATTATTCGCCAGGGAAATCGTGATGACAATTACAAAACAATTGGAAGAGAAGTAGAATGGCATTATCACTTTAAATCCAAAGAAATCGAACAGCTCGCTGGGGAAGGTTGGGATAAATTATCCGTATCGTATGGAGGGTTATTCATTTATCCAATAATGGATTGGTTAAGTTGGCCATTTTATCGATTAGGATTAGCTGATAATCCTATCCGTAAACTGTTTGAAAGGTTGGCTGGGTGGGACTATAGAATCGATTTTGGAAAATGTTCCTATGGAATCATGGCTGTTTTCAGAAAGAAATGAATCATAAATGAACTAGAAATAATTTACGTTATTTAATTAGAGATTGCATAACTTTAAATATAATCCATGAATAAATGAATGCGAATACTCCATATCAATCCTGGTAATCTGTATGGGGGTATTGAAAAAATACTCACTATACTGGCCAAACGGCGTTATCTTTGCCCGGAGATGCAATCCGAATTTGCAATCTGTTTTCCGGGAAAATTTCAAGAGGAGCTCGAGTCTTTAGGAATCGTTCTCTATCGCCTGGGTTCTGTTCGCGGTCGCTATCCTTGGACCGTTTGGCAGGCACGAAAAAACTTGTCAAAATTGCTGCGGTCACAGAATTTCTCTGCAGTTTGTTGCCATTCCACTT
The DNA here is from genome assembly GCA_021809185.1 of Planctomycetota bacterium. Classification (GTDB taxonomy): domain Bacteria; phylum Planctomycetota; class Planctomycetia; order Gemmatales; family Gemmataceae; genus JAKBAI01. The sequence continues at coordinate 438 of JAKBAI010000058.1, read as the reverse complement.
GGTCGGTGGCTATTTTCGGAAAAGTGGTAAAATCGTTAAAAATCCCTTTGATATTCTGGCAGCATGATGCGGTTTCAGCTAAAAAATTGCATCGGCTGGAGCGCTGGGCTGCTTCTATTATTCCCGACCAGATTATCTGTAATAGTAAATTTACACAAAGTACCCTGCCCCGGTTATATCCCCATGCAAGTTCCGAAGTATTTTACTGCCCAATCCCGGAGCCTACACAATATTTATCTTCCGAAGAGCTTTATCAGTTCCGTGCCGACCAAAACATAAAATCAGATGAGATTGTCATCACCATGATAGCACGCTGGGAATCGTGTAAGGGGCATGACAACTTAATTGATTCCCTAGCCCAACTTAGCGATAATCCATATTGGCAATGTTGGCTGGTGGGAGGTTGTCAGCGACCCAAACAACATGATTATCAGAATT
>JAKBAI010000303.1 GCA_021809185.1 Planctomycetota bacterium | reverse complement strand
AAAAGGCAAGCTGCATAAAGCAATAGCAATATATTGTCCTGGTGGCTTGGTGAGAAAAGGTTGCTGATAGAGAGTGGGCACCAACCAATGGCCGGAAAGGGTTTCACGAGCAATCATCGCGCGCAGAGATTCTGTCCGATAGAGAGTACCGCGGTCAATCCCATAAACCGCTAGGAAAAGGAGCCACAGAATAGTAAAGAAACACGCCCAACGAAACCGAAGCCTTGCAGGTTGTTGGTTAGTCGAGTTATTGGGAGAAGCGATTCCTTGCAACAGCGCGTTCCCATGTTCCATGGGATCATTCCTTATAGGGTTATTTTGGGAACGATTACCAAAATGAACTCTCGAAATGATAGGAATGATAGGGACTCTCCTTGTCCATTTCATAAAAATACTCGAATGCTAGATTAAAACGTTTGGAATTCCAGTCCAAAAGTACTTGCTACTGCTTGGTTGGTTACTTTGCCACGATGGATATTGACTCCAAAACTCAGAGAAGGATTTTCTCGGCAGGCTTTTTCAATCCCTTTCCGTGCGAGCTGCAAGATATAGGGTAACGTAACATTGGTTAATCCGTAGGTTGAGGTACGACCAACAGCTCCGGGCATATTCGTTACGCAATAATGGACAACATCATCTACAATATAAGTAGGATTGGCGTGAGTCGTTGGCCGGGAAGTTTCAATACATCCCCCCTGATCAATGGCAACATCGATAATAACAGAGCGGGGTGGCATTAAGAGTAAATCTTCCTTGCGAACCAACATGGGCGTCCGCGCACCAGGAATAAGTACCGCCCCAATAACCAAATCGGCACGGGAAATCGACTCGCGTATGGTATGGCGATCACTAAAAAGGGTCCGCACATTGGGTGGCATAACGTCATCTAGATAGCGAAGTCGATCGAGATTGATATCCAGAATCGATACCTGCGCACCTAAACCCGCTGCAACTTTTGCGGCATTGGCTCCAACAATGCCGCCTCCCAAAATGACTATGTTCGCTGGGGCAACACCTGGAATACCTCCCAGCAAAATACCTCTACCTTGGAATGGACGTTCCAAATATTTGGCACCTTCCTGAATGCTCATACGACCCGCCACTTCACTCATCGGTGTTAACAGAGGTAAACTTCCTTTATTATCTTTGATCGTCTCGTATGCTATTGCTGTAATTCCAGATTCCATCACCGTTCGTGTCAATCGTTCATCCGCTGCGAAATGAAAATACGTAAAGACAGTCTGCCCCTCCTGCATGAATAGCCACTCATCTGGAAGTGGCTCTTTCACCTTTACTATCAAATCCGACTTTTGCCAGATCTCCTCCGCAGTGTTTATCAACTCCGCTCCCGATTGTACATATTTCTCATCGGAAATACCACTTCCGGATCCAGCTCCACTTTGAATAAGAACTCGATGACCCATTCTCACTAATTCCTCAACTCCAACGGGAATCATCGCCACCCGATACTCATCCGATTTGATCTCTTTTGGAACCCCAACAATCATTTTTTACTTGCTTTCTTTGTTAAATTACTTAAGCTACATCTCTTTTGATGTTAACCAAAAAGATTTTTTGCATTTATTATATAAAACTTTTTTTATTACTTATCCGTAAATTAAAAATCTGATTTCAGTTTAATCGAATACCCGATAATGAAAAATATTTCTGAGCTGACTGGTCAATCCATAAAATTCATTCTTTGAATTCATTCTATCTTAATCAATTTATCATCCCCTTATTTTTTAAGTTTTTTTCATTTGGAGATTCGTTCTCTACTCTTGTTTATCCAATACTTTTGTTTATCTAAAATCATTCCCATTTACGGACGATTCTTTGAGTTTCCCTTAACGATTAGGACTGGAATATCGAAGTTCTATCTATTTGTTATCTCATTTTTTCTTTCATTCACACAAGCTTATTCTTTTCAATTCAGTAGTTTAGCCGATCCTTCTCATTTTTTGAAAGAGCATTTTCCCCGTTTTTGTAATTTTTCTTTAAGTAATTAAAATCGGAATCCGTGAATTCTAAGATTTTTTCATGAAGATGATGCAAAATTTAATTTGTGTCCGCTCGACCTATGAATACGATTAGAATAATATGATGAGTATTGGGGCTCAAAAAGGAAGTATTATAATAGTGTTCTTTTTGGTTTATCTCTCCATTACGGCTCTAGATAATCATCACTGGTGTGAATTATTACTGGTGTGAATTAGAAAAATCGTCCAGTAAATAGAACTTATTCCTGTCCAAAGATTCGGTAATTGTCTCTTAGATCGATATGAACTACAAACAGCTCCTATATAACCATCGCTTATATGGATATAAGAATTATGGAGTTCGGGAGCCTAATAATCGAAATAAAGAAACAAACCAGGCAAGCAAAGAAATAATTTTCAATAGAAAATAGACGCAACTATACTCGATCAAAATATTCGATTTTTAACTTTAGGATTTTCTTCGGATAGAATAAATTAGATAATTGAATTACAACTGATTTAGGTATCATTGGGGAATTTTTGAGGCATGTATGCTCTCTAAACGCAACACGATTATCATCATTTTATTTTGGTTTGCTACCTTCTCCTGGTATCTCTATCGGGAATGGTATATCTGGTTTAGTACGAGCAACACCGCCCCTTCGATTTTTCTTGATTTATCGGACGAAATATCGGGAAGACCTGTTAATTGGACTGTATATGTGAACGGGAACGAATCTGGCAACGCATTCTCCGTGTTCCGATACTACAAAGATTCGGAAGAATATCTGAATCAGCAAATCTTGAAAAAATTTGGTTACCAGTTACAAATTGGAAAGCTTAAAGTCGAAGCGAAGATTCCGAGTTGGAATCAAGAGACATTTAGTTCGCTAAAAGGTGAACTGAAACGATTTACCTCCCGGATCGATATTCGAATTGAACTATTCGGGACAGAAATCAAAGCAATCATCGATATTCAAGGGACCGTTCATGACGATGAAATTACAGGAACTGTGCTTGTGGAATCGCCATTGATTGGTGTCAAAAACAGAATCGAAAGTGTCTATGGACCGATCCCTATCAAAAGCCATAATGTTTTTCACCCGTTACAGCTCACCCATCGGCTGCAAGGGGTCTATCCCGGTCGAAGCTGGAAAGTCTCGAATTATGATCCGATCCAAGAATCGATGCGAATCGCTTTAACGAAAATGATCGATAAAATTTTGGCAAGCAACAATCAAAAATTACCGTTTCCGATCAAATTACCCACAGAAAAAGCCCCATTGGATTTAATCGCGGAAGTCCTTCCGAACGCCGAAACGATAACCTGGGAAGAGAAGCCTATTCGGTGTTATGTTATATCTTATAAGACCGATGACTGGGAAACCAAAATTTATGTACGTGTGCGTGATGGGTATGTGCTTCGCCAAGAAGCCCATATACAAAACGAGACGATCGTTATCGAAAGACAGCCCGAGAGAAAATTAAATGATTAATATTCAAAACGTAAGCAAATATTATGGCAACAAACTAGCTGTAAATGACTTGAGTATTACAATCGCTGCTGGGGAATTATTCGCTCTGCTTGGACCCAATGGAGCCGGGAAAACAACAACCATCAAAATGATGTGCGGCTTATTGACCCCTTCTTCTGGGACGATCCAGATGGGGGGATACGATATTCAAAAACAAGGGGATCAAGCCAGACAACTGATTAGTTATGTTCCAGATCAACCTTTTCTATATGAAAAACTTACAGGCCGAGAATTTCTGCGCTTAATCGCGGAACTGTATGGCATGGAAAAAAACAAAATACCTGAACGCATTCAAGAGATGATCGAGCTTTTCAGGCTATCTGAGTTTGTCGATAATCTAACCGAGAAATACTCCCATGGGATGCGTCAACGTACTGTTTTTGCTGCAGCTCTCGTTCACGAACCTAAAATATTGATTGTAGATGAACCTACGGTTGGTTTGGATCCCCGCAGTATTAAATTACTCAAAGATTTACTAAGAAATCTAGCCCAAGATGGAACAACAATCTGTCTATCGACTCACTCGCTTGATATCGCTCAAGAATTGGCAGACCGGATCGGTATCATCGATCACGGACGATTACTAACCATCGGTACTCTGGCCAATTTAAGAGAGCAAGCGAGTTCAGATGGCAACTTAGAAGACATTTTTCTCAAATTGACCGAAGAAGAAACAGAAGAAAATAGCGATAAGCAAGAGGCAACGATATGAATCAACCCCGGACCTCGACAATCCCTTATCGGACAACAGATACCACTTCTATCCAAGGGCGATTATTCCTCTGGCTGCGCTGGCGATTATTCTGCAACTCAGGAGCACGCCTAATCCATCATTCGTATATTAAAGTCATTAGTATATTCGTGAGTAGCATGGTGGTTTGGATCTTTCTTTGCTGGGGCAGTTATCTCGGTTTTTCGATTCTCAAAGAAAGCAGAATTCCTGCCGCGGGAAGTATTGTAGAACTGATCTTTGCTTCTCTGTTTTTCACCCTGGGGACTATGCTGATCTTTTCTAGTGTCTTGCTCATGTATGCTGCTCTATTTAGCGGGCCAGAAACACGTTATCTGTTAACAACCCCTGCTCGAGCAGATCATATTTTCGCAATGAAATTTCAGGGGGCGATTGCCTTCAGTAGCTGGGGCTTTTTGATTCTGGGCGGGCCTATTCTGGTCGTTTATGGCATTACCTTCGAAGTCCCTTGGTATTATTATTGTCTACTCCCTTTCTTTTTTATTGGATATGTGTTACTGCCTGCCTCTGTAGGAGCTTGTCTGGTTTTACTAACCGTGAACTTTTTCCCAAGAAAACGGAAACAGGTCTTGATCTTTATGCTGATTTTTCTGTTCGGGCTAATCGGCTATTGGTTTTATCATGTTGTAATTACCGCGAAAAGAAGTATGGGTTCGCGAGAATCGTTATCGAGTTTATTTGAAATGTTTACTCTGGCATCTAGCTCACTATCCCCCAGCCATTGGATCTCCCACGGTTTGGTGAGTGCCGCTAAAGCGAATGAAAAAGAGGCCTTATTTTCGTTATGTTTTTTGTGGAGCAATTCTCTACTCTTCTACGTTTTTGTCACTTATCTCGCTAAAAAATTGTACCGGCGTGGATACGATCGAGTCACTTCAGGGATCG
>JAKBAI010000302.1 GCA_021809185.1 Planctomycetota bacterium | reverse complement strand
CACCAGATCCGATCCGTATGACCTCTGAGAAGAGCAAGTTGTTTCCCAGTGGCCACATCCCATATGATGGCGCTGTAATCTCTTGATCCGGTGATGAGCATCTTGCCATCGCTACTCAGAGTCAAACACAAGATCGCATCAGTATGACCCTTGAGGACGAAACGTTCTTTCCCGGTGGCCATATCCCAGATTCGAACGGTGTTATCATATGAGCCGGTGATCAGAGTCTTGCCATCGCTACTCAGTGTTAAACGCCTGATCCAAGCAGAATGCCCCTTGAGGACTGCACGTTGTTTCCTGGTAGCCACATTCCAGATACGAGCGGTGCTATCCAATGATCCGGTAATGAGGGAGCTGCCATCGCTACTTAGAGTTAAACATCCGATTCGATCGGTATGGCCCTTGAGGGTTTTGGGAAAACGTCGATGATAATAGTTTGAATAATAATTCCAAGCTAAATCGCGCTTTTCTACAGGAAAGATGTTTGGATCTTCTAACCAACCGAGGATCTCCTCCGCTGAGTAATCCCCTTCCTGTAAACCAATTATTATCGATTTGTGGCACTTGGAACAGTTATCCGCAAGCGATTTGATATCAACCACTGATCGACAATCTTCATGTGGACAGCGGCACAGCCGATGACAAATAGGACAAAAGATCTCGATGGGAAGTTCAGAGACTTTATTACAATCCGGGTAGATACACTGATAGAGGGGTTCCATGGAAGATTCCTAGTAGAGTCATCATTAAGTTCAGTTTAATCTTTGATTAGAGAATGTTTATTATAACAACTCCCCTCGAAATTGGGAAGACTCGACAGAAGCAGAGCCAGAGTGAACTAAACCCACAAAATTCCCCATTATTCCTTGGGTGAAGGCGAGCTGTGGAGAGTTCCCTTCGATTGCGGTGACAAATCCCAGATGCGGACGGTTCTATCATTTGATCCGTTAAAGAGGGTTTTGTCATCGCAACTCAACATTCTACAAGTTATATTCCCGTATGGCTGTCGAGGAGAGCACGTTGTTGCCCTGATGCTATGTCCCAAATGATGGCGGTTTTATCAAATGATCCTGTGATGAGGGTTTTGCCATCGTTACTCAGTGTTAGACAACTAATCCCATTTGTATGTCCCTTGAGGAGAGCCCGTTGTTGAGCAGTGTCGACATCCCAGATGCGGGCAGTGTTATCATCTGATCCGGTGATGAGCGTTTTGCCATCCCTACTCAGCTTTATACAACTGATCCGATCCGTATGGCCCTTGAGGACTGTACGTTGTTGCCCCGTGGCCACATCCCAGATGCGGGCGGTCTTATCATCTGAACCGGTGAAAAGCGTTTTGCCGTCACTACTCAAGGTTAAACAACTGATCCGATCCGTATGGCCCTTGAGGAGGAATCGTTCTTTCCCAGTCGCCACATCCCAAATGCGAACGGTGTGATCTTCTGAACCGGTGATGAGCGTTTTGCCATCCCTACTCAACGTTAAACACCAGATCCACTCCGCATGACCCTGGAGGAGAGCTAGTTGTTTCCCTGTGGCCACATCCCAGATGCGAGCGGTGTTATCCCGAGATCCTGTGACGAGAGTTTTGTCATTATAACTAAGTGTTAAACTCAAGATCCAATTCGTATGGCCCTTGAGAACGAACTGTTGTTGCCCTGTAGTTACATCCCAGATGCGAGCGGTGTTATCCCATGATGCAGTGATGATCATCTTGCCATCGTGACTCAGCGTTATGCAACTGATAGGCTCCGTATGTCCCTTGAGGACGAAACGTTCTTTCCCCGTTGTCACATCCCAGATGCGGGCGGTTTTATCCAATGAACCTGTGATGAGCGTTTTGCCATCGCTACTCAGATTTATACAAGTGATCCGCTCCGTATGGCCCTTGAAGACTGCCCGTTGTTGCCCCGTGGCCACATCCCATACGCGGACTGTGTTATCTCCTGATCCGGTGATGAGCGTTTTGTCATCCCTACTCAGCGTTAAACTCCAGATAGAATCAGTATGGCCCTTGAGGATCTTTGCAGGAGGAATTTCTACAGGTTCGTCATCCCCTTCAACCAATCCGATCATTCGAGTATAGGATACTTTGCGCTCATTGGCTTGACCGATCCCTAGCGGGTTATCTTTTTCTTTATTTGCTTGGACCTCATCCTCTTTTTCGACTTTCACCAGTTGATCCAGCTCTTGAACTTGCTTAGTGGCTTGGTCGATGTGAACGGTTTCGCAAGTGCCACGAATGGAGAAGAAAGAAGTCAAAATGGCAATTATGAGCAGTAAAAACGCACTCGAGCCGCTCAAGCGAGCATTCACCAGATTCTTTTTGACCCAGCGTACGAATTTTTGACTGCGGGTTCGCTGTCCGTTCCAATTCTTGGTAGGGCTAAGAACGGTCGATGAAGGGTTATGATTATTCGGATCATCTTGGGTTTGGGGAGGGACATTTGAATTGATGACTTCTATTTTGCGGGGAACAAGAATAGTCTCTATCGATTTGTGGCACTTGGGACAGATAGTAAGCGATGCGTTATTTAGAACCGATCGACAATCTGCAACAGGACTACGGCTCAGCTCACTACAAGCCGAACAGAACTTCTCGATGGGAAGTTCAGAGACTTTATTACAATCGGGATAGCCACACTGATAGAGGGGTTCCATGGAAGATTCCTAGAAAAGTCATCATTAAGTTCAGTTTAATCTTTGATTAGAGAATGTTTATTATAACAACTCCCCTCGAAATTGGGAAGACTTGACAAAAACTATAGTGGACTGCTGTAAGCAGAACCACCAACTAAGCTAGTCTGGTGGTACCAAAAAGAATGATCATAACAACCAAACCTAAGTAGGAACCAGCGGTGATCAAAGCTCACTTGGAACTTGCCGCAATCCAAGGCGAAAAGAGCATAATTGCCTCCCGCTGCCCGAACCTTTGATAGTGTGTTTTTAGATTTGTTCTAGAATCTGTATCTCGGGATCGCCACTGTCACCAAAAATTAAAGATTCTTCATCGTCGAAAAAATCAATCTCCATTCTTAGAACATCAAAGTTCTCGATTTCGCGACTTTAAAACCGTTGCTTAAACACTTGTCAGAGTCACTCAACTCGGCAAAGGTCGATTCGATTCTCCAAAACTATTCACATTGATGAGAATTTTCTCTTTCTCACGCACTCTCTGGACTCGGATGAACATGGGAACTCCAAGGTTGATAATGGTTAATAAGCTTGGGAGAACTCAGGAGAATTTATTACAAAAATCCTTAACATCTCGGAGGAACTTAGCAACGTCCTCCCCGTTGTATGCATCAAATTTGCCATGTGCAGCGTTGTTGCGAATATCGGCCCAGGCAATGATCTGCTTCTTTTGGAATAGGGAGTATGCATCGGCCTTGGCCAAATCTTCATTCATTTCGTTTATCGCCTTGTGATTGCCATTTTGTTTGAAAAGGTCAATTTTGCTTCGATCGCACATAGTCCGTAGGTGTCTTTCGAGAACCGCTCCAATAATCACCGCAGCAGCATCTTTATATCCATTCTTTTGGAGTTCCTCGGCCTGTTCCAACAGGTCGCTGAAGACTTCAGCAGAAACCAAAGTGCGAATTCTCTTAAGTAGAGACCCGTCCGACAAATCTTCTTTCACCGCACGCAGAATCCCTTGGCCAGCCCTCACAGTTTTGGCTGATTCTTTAACCCTTTTCTGGAATTCTGTGTAATAATCATGATCCCGTCCAATAAGGTCGGCGAGAAAACTTAGAGATTGTGTTCGCCACTCAGTGAGAATACCCGGTTCAAGAAACGGTAACCCAGCTTCACCTTGGTAGTAATTAACTTTTTCAGTTGAAAGAACTTTACCGCCCTTCGCAATCAGTTCTTCTATCCGCGTGATTAGTTTTTCATTGAGAGCCATAATTTTCCCTTTTCTTCTGAATATATTTTCTGTCCCGCCGACTCGTTCCATTTTCCGGCAAATTTTCTTTTTGCAATCGCACGGCTAGATCAGACCAAGACTCTGCAATCGCTTCAGCAGGGGTTGGTAATGTTGACCTCGGTTTCTTCTGCCAATCGGTTCGAAGCCGTAATTCATGCCAACGGGAAAAGGAAGTCCCCGGCATTTTTGGTAGAAACACCAAAATACTGAAAGGCATCAGCCAAAACCGCAAGATCCATTACCAATGTTTTGTTTCCTGTTTTTTCGTTTCGAAGAAAGTTTCTTTAATTCTATCAAAATATGTTATGAACGAAAATAGCCAAATTCAGTAATTAGAGGGAGAAGACCGTACGCCAATTGAACTTTTTCTGATTGGCATCGGGACACAGACATGGGTGTCACGCTTTAATAACAAATTGAAGTCGATTGGTCGCACCTAGCCGATAGATGCGCAAGACGATACGCTGTGTAATCGTCGCAGATTTGGGGTGATTAGCTATTCAGCGACTCGGGTTAAGTCGCTGAGCTGCACCGATGCACTTGCGTTCAGAATTATCTTTTCACGATCGAGTAAGTAAATCGAGTAAATCCATCAGAAGGACCGTCGTAAAATCAATCTTGGACAGTGCCGATAACTGCGGTATCGCGATTGACAACCGCTTGGGGTGAGCTTGGCATTGGGACGTTCTTCAACATCCCGCCGACGACTTTCCCGAAAATGAGAGAGTTCATCCATCTGGGGGTAAACCGGGTGGAGATCGTAATCAATCGGTTTGCAAGTCCGGCCACAACGATAGTTCTCCTGCCGAGCTTCTGCAGCGCGATTTCGACCACGTCCTCTGGACGCATTGACAGACTCAGCTTAGCACCACTCGGCCAGATTTCCGTGCGAGTCGGTCCCGGGCAAAGGGCAAGGACATCGATCCCGTTACCAGCAACCTCCCTCGCAAATCCCTCAGCAAAGGTTAGGGCATAGGCCTTTGTCGCAGCGTATCCGCTCATGCCAGGGACACCGGCAAAGGCCAGCGTCGAAGCGACGAAAACGATCCCGCCGCGCTGACGGTCTCGCAATCGTCGTCCAAAATGGTGAGCGAGGACCATCATCGCACGAGTGTTGAGGTTTAACTGATTTAATTCATCTTCAAGGGGGTGGTCGAGGAAACCGCCCGTCCTGGCGACACCCGCGTTGTTCACAAGGAGGCCAATGTCGAGATCTTGCGTTGCACCCCCTCCGTCCG
>JAKBAI010000301.1 GCA_021809185.1 Planctomycetota bacterium | reverse complement strand
TAAACGAAAGCAGTACACGGCGGCATTTAAAGTTCAGGTAGCGTTAGCCGCTCTAAAAGGGGATAAGACGATTAACGAACTAGGTGTACAGTTCAGAGTTCATCCTAATCTGATCCGAGATTGGAAATCGGTCATCCTTCAAGGTGCCGAACAGCTCTTCGCGACCAACCTCAAGGTCGATACAACCGCTCAATTCGAATCCCAGAAAGCGGAACTATTCGAACAGATCGGGCATCTAAAAATGGAACTAGAATGGCTTAAAAAAAAGTTGGACCACTCAGCTGAAGAATATCGAGCATTGATCGATGCCGACCACCCTGAGTTGAGTGTGCGTCGACAATGCCAACTCCTGGCCTTAATCGATCGAGCCTATATTACGAACCAGCTCTTGAGGGCAAATGTAGAGCCAAGAGAACTTACGCCTCATGCGACATATCAATCAAGAATATACGACTTGTTCCTTTTTAGGTAGCAGTTGACTGACGGAGTGGTTACAGAGTTGAGGAGAGAAAGTCAATCGCAAACGGATACGCCGCTTGATGCGACTTATGAGACTAGAGGCGATTTACCCCAAGCCGAAGTTAAATGGGGTGGATCATAAGCATCGGATTTACCCGTATTTGTTGCGGGATGTACCGATCGTGAGAGTCGATCAGGTCTGGAGTACAGACATAACGTATGTACCAATGTCACAAGGATTTATGTACTTGGCAGCGCTCATCGACTGGCACAGTCGATATGTATTGGCCTGGCGGCTTTCGAATACGCTAGATAGCTCGTTTTGTCAGGAGATGCTTGATGAAGCATTGAGTCGAGGACGACCGGAAGTGTGCAATAGCGATCAAGGGGTGCAGTTTGCGAGCGAGGGTTGGACAAGTCGATTGAAGTCAGCGGGGGTAGCGATCAGTATGGACGGTAAGGGTCGTTGCTTAGACAATGTGTTTGTCGAGCGTTTGTGGCGGACCGTCAAATACGAGGAGATCTATTTACGTCGTTATGAACAGGTACCACAATTAGAGAAAGGACTGAGAGAGTATTTTGCCTACTACAACCAGAAACGACTGCACCAGTCATTGGCGTATCGAACCCCCGCAGAAGTGTACCAGGAAGGAAGTCGTTCGAGGAAAGATTGCTTAGATAAGTCGAAGGGCAATCGTAGCAAATAGATTTCGTTCATGGATCAAGTGAAAAAAAGTAATTATTGGTCTAGACAATAGAGTCTAAATGAATAGAATCAAGTTAACCAAGAGATGACTAAAACTAGTGTACAGAGAAAAGGCAGCAAGGGGAAGCATTATTTTTCGCTCCTCATCCCTCAGCTGTTGTGAAGGGATGAGGGAGCGAAAAATAATGTTTGGGAAGAACTGCCAGGGGGTGAAGTTGCCTCTGGTAAATCCACCTTAGAAAAGTAGGTTTTTGGTCTAGTAAACGGGGTCCACTTCAACTACTGGCGTCGGCTCAGGAGCAGGAATAGGCGTCGATTCTGACGTAGATCTATTATGCACCAGGATCTGCATCTTTCCAACCGAAAAGTTATGCAGCTCTTCTATACTTAAATTATAGACCACCATCTCTTCTTGTCTAGTGCCAATGCTGCGAATTTTCGAATAACAGCAGTCCTTTAGATAAAGTTCGTCTCCTTCACAGAGATCAATAGCATTGACCCAACTGCCGGGGAGCATGCCATCTTCATCTTTCCTCAGTGCGAGCTGCGTCGGGATAGGACGATTCGATAAATCCTCTCCTTGAATGACCCAGAACGGATGCCCTGCGGTTTTGTATGGTTAACTCTGCATCTTTAGCTTTGATATTTCTCATTTTGTCGCATTTTTTTTTCCGTTTCTACTATTAGCTTCGCAAATAATCACGAAGTGTCTTTTGAAGGGAATGCTAAAAACTATTCAGAGTATGGTAAGATATCGCAAAACAATGAAAGACAAACAGCAAATAAATCTGATTGTCGAAATTCATCAGTAGTTATTGGTTCACTCGAAGAAGCAAACGAAATATATATAGAGTTTTCGATCCATTTGATGTGTATCCCGTCAGAAAGGATTTGACATGTTGTTCTCCCCTCATGAAGTGTAAATTCACTCACACCGCTCAGAAAAAATCGTAAATTAGACCATCCTAAAGAATTATTCTTGTCTTGAGAGGAAATAATTATATTTGCTTCTTGGATTCCCGATGACATATAACAATATTCTATTTTTCGGATCACACTATCATACAAGCTGTAAAATCGTTCTAAAAATTCGTTTATCGTATCTGGTGTTAGTCTAATCATTGCTTAACTTCCAATTGGATTTTGTGGTTGAATGCTAGGTGGGAGTTGATCCCATCCAGGTGGTAGTTGATTGTTGGGAATGTGCAGCTTACCCGCTCCATGTCCTGAAGCTGGGTTGCCTGCCTGAGGGAAATGATGACCGTGACCTGACAAAGCCCCTGGGCCATGATTCTTGAAATCAACATGTCCGATAACATTCCCTTTTGCATCATAAATTGCGTTTTGGATCGCTCGACCTGTTTTCGGGTCGATATGTGTGTAGATCGAGTTTGGTGCTGCACCTTTAGTAAGTGGTTTTTGAGTTCCAGAGGTATGTCCTCCCGGGAATGGATTTGGTGACTGTGGGGCACCACCCCCACCATAAGTATTCTTAGCATCCGTGTTATGTCCCCAGACGTTCCAGCCCCAGTCCTCCTTGCCGATGAAGTATGTATGCCAATCGCTTACACTGACATTATACACCCTTTCGTACGTTTGTGTATCCCGAATGGCTTCAACGGTCACTAGCTGATTGTCAAAACCGATAAACTGATCTCCGGGACGCAATGCTGCTGTTTCGATCCAACCCCCTTCGAAAGGCTCTTCGAATTCGTTGTAAGTTTTAGCGGATTGGATAGTTGCGACTTCGCTAGTTTGATCGGATGACCTGGCTACAGAGCTATTGTTTTGTCGATTTTGCCAAGAATCGGGAGATTCTCTCCTTGAAAAATTTTCTTGATTTTGATGAGAATATTTTCGCGGATTCACTTGGGTAGATTGGCTAAAATGATTCGATTCGAGGGAATCGTTACTTAAAGAAGATTCATTTGGATCATTCAAATACTGTTTAGAAGCATCGTTCCCCCAACTGTCGAGCTGACACCTCCCAACGACATAGAAGGGGTGCTCCGAAGTGGTGCGAATGATTTTGCCATTGATTTGAATTTCCCAGATTCTTCCGATGCGACTAAAAACCGCTTCGACCACTTTATACTGTAGCTCGGAATCGACTGCGTGCTCATCTCGCGATAGAAGCAGATCACCAACCTGAAGCGAATCAATGCGACGATACCCATTGTTGGTTAAGATTTCTGTTTCGCCTGCGAAACAGGAACGTAACAGCTCCCAGAGTCCTTTCGGTCCTTGTTCACGTAGAACCTTGACCATGTGCATCATCGATTTAATGCCTTGACCTAAATTGACGACACTAAACCCGACTTTCGATAATTCCTCCGCAGCTTGGGCGTCTTTATGGTCAAGAGCTAGTTGATAAGCTTTGCTCACTCCTATGGCAATTGCCGCAGCATCTAGACCTAAACCGACAACTGGCAAAGCAATTTTCCCAGCAGTGACAATCCAACAAGCTAGAGTAGCACATGGTTCCGTAATTGCTGCGGGCAGGCGAATTTTATTCCCTACTAACGTTGCTAATTTTCCAACACCAGGAATCTTGGCTAAAGCAGAAAAGGCACCAGGACCCACAGCGGTTTGCAATAAGTTAGCGGCGATAGAACCAAAGGTTTTAGACCAAGCATATAAACGACCATTTTCTGCAATAAGGCGTTCTGATTCCGCATTCAACCATCCGGACTGATGAAAGGTCAATTCATTGCCAACAATGATCTCGTTAGTTGCATTATTACTTTACTTGAACATCTTTATGATCCTTCCACTGGATGAATTCACCAGGTTCACGAATATCACGATTTGGAAGAAATCTTACCCTCCCATCTTCTTCTATATTATAAAATTTGTATGGACCTTTTGCAAAAACTATTCCTATTTCCATGGCCAGTTCAAATGATTTAGCGCAATCAATAAAACAGCTGTCAAGTCCTAAAAATAAAATATGTCCACATTCAGCAAGACCAACAAAATACTCATCTCGACATCTTTTGTCACCAGTTATCCCAAGAAGTGTAATTTTTATACCAATTCGCTCTTCATAATACATTATTTGATCATCATAATCATCAAATGGTGGTATGAACTCAGTAATCCTATTCCAAGTAGCATCCACATGAGTGTAGGCATAATCTGGCGTTTTAATGGTAAGGCCTCCGAAATTTTGCCAAATCTTCTCCGCTTCTGGTAAAATCGTCATCCCAACCGATTTACTTCGAGCAACCCATTCGTCAATTAAAATTTTTCGATCAGGAGACCATCCCTGATTCTTTAATGCTTCTTGTACTTCATTCGAAAACGAGAACATATTTTCTCCTTATATAGTTATGGTATGTAACGAATCCCTAGTGCGTTTAATAATTTTGCGCAGGTGCCATCGCAAGGATCTATAGGAGTACCATGATCTGGGTGTCCTAGTTTTCTCACCCTTGCTGTTAGTATAGTAGAATTTTGAAATATGGCTTTTGCTTGAGTTTGAGTCGATATTTGGGTATTATTTGAATTTTCATAAGAAAATAAGGCATTGCTTATGGCATTAATTTCTGCACATTGGCGATTATAGTTCGGCACTCCTTCGGGAACAGGGTTGTTATTTAGAATATCTTGAACAACTGGATGAATCTCTGATCCAGATCGTGATCTTCCAACAAAATCACCGAACATTGTTTCAAGCACAGCAATCGTACGTGGTCTATTAGAGTTAGAAAGTTTTTGGAAACCATTTGCGATATTAAGTATTACTCTTCGCCGCCAATGCCAAAAAGAACTCCCTGGAAAATCTAGACCACTCCCAGGAAGATTTCCTGGGGTATCGATAAACTCAGCAAAAGATTCAGGAGATTGGGCAATTATTGGCTTTTGAGGACTCGGTAGTGGCCCTCGTGCATTGACATAATCCGAACGGCCATAGCGGACACCTGTTCCAATACCCGCTGCAAGAGGGATCAAGAGTTCTGCTCTATCCCAACCGCTAAGTTGTCCCCAATTACCTGTTGCG
>JAKBAI010000057.1 GCA_021809185.1 Planctomycetota bacterium | reverse complement strand
TGCCATCTGCCTACTGCCATCTGCCTACTGCCATCTGCCTACTGCCATCTGCCTACTGCCATCTGCCTACTGCCATCTGCCTACTGCCATCTGCCTACTGCCATCTGCCTACTGCCATCTGCCTACTGCCATCTGCCTACTATTGTGGCGCTTATTTTTGCGGGCTTGTGATTAGGTGTCTTTTTGTCTTGCTATCGATCTCTTTTGATTTTTGGATTTTGTTTCTTCTGCTCAGTTTCTTCTGCATGGTATTTTCTACACAGCTCTTTCCTGTTCAACCAGTCTACGACTCAAACCTCCATTGGCAAGTACCAACTAATTAATCCAGAAACAAAATATTATCAGAAAGAACTTCGCCTAATTATTTCTATGTTTTGGCAGAGATCGATTTATCGAATAAAGAAGAATGATTCTAAAGATTCAGATTTCACAATCTATTTATTATCATTCTTCTAGTTTTGGATCAATCGAATACTTCCATCATGCTTAGCTGCAATTTCACTTATTATTTTATTGGTAGGTTATTTGCAAATTCGATTCCAAATCTAGTAAACGAACAACTCAGGAGATAATTTTTAAACCGATTGATGGACCGAGAAGATAACTCGAATCGATTCAATCCCACCGCTGTTCATTGAACTTTCCTAGGATAGGAAACCTGTTGCCGCTCGAATTGATTCGATTCCCTAATCGTGCTTTCAATGGGTTCTTGACTCCCCTTTCGGGATGGTTCCATGATTATCCTCAGAGTTTTACTCTCAACAATATGGCTATCCTAACAATCCGCATATCTTGCTAGAGAGGAGGATTTTTGGAGCTTTGAAACTCTTGAAGATTAAAGTTCATGCTTCCGGCAAACTCATTCCAACAAATTTGGTGAAAATTGTAGATGAATGCTTATTTTCAGAACTTCCGTGGTGAACATTTCAGAGGGATTTTTGGCAGTTTTTTCACCGCAATGATCAATTCTTAACTTTTTAAATTCGATGGATTTGACTTAATTTTCTTGAGGAATTCAGATTGGGCAAGCTCATTCGGATCTTCTGAACGAAATAAAAATAGGGATTTCGCTCAATATAATCTCTATTTATCTCCTCTGTTTTTAGGTGATTATTTGACTAGCATTTTATTCCGGAAGGTATCCAAAAGGATCTTAAAAATTATCGAATACAAAGAGATATTCTTTTGAAATAACCCAGCTGAGTTCATGAAATTCTTATCTACAAGATTTTTGTTCCTAAATTTAAGAAACCCCGTTGATTATAGAATTGTAAAATGGCAAGCAAAATGGAAGATAATTTAAGCCGATTCCAATTATCGTTAGAAAATTTGCTTTCAAATTGTTGATCATTTATCAGGAATTCAACAATCGCTCGTCCCAATTTTGGGAAGCATATTTTTAATTTCGCTAAGTGAGGTAGTATCCTGGATCGATTTGTCTTTCCGCCAGCGGACGATTCTAGGAAATCGCACCGCGATGCCCGATTTATGCCGTTTCGATAACTGTAAATCATCGAAGGCGATTTCAAAAATTAGTTCGGCTTTAACGGTGCGTACTGGACCGAATTTTTCAAGTCCATGATTACGAATCCACTGATTAATCTCTTTCAATTCTTCATCGGTCAACCCAGAGTAAGCTTTGGCGATTGGGAGCAATCGA
The DNA here is from genome assembly GCA_021809185.1 of Planctomycetota bacterium. Taxonomy (GTDB): domain Bacteria; phylum Planctomycetota; class Planctomycetia; order Gemmatales; family Gemmataceae; genus JAKBAI01. The sequence continues at coordinate 22,089 of JAKBAI010000057.1, read as the reverse complement.
TCGCCATCAAACACAGCAAAAGTATAATCGGTATAAAGATTACTGCGTTTACCATGACCCATTTGGGCAGCAATTAAAACGGCATCGATGGTCATCGGTTCGATTTTCCATTTCCACCAATCGCCACGAACCCGACCAATGCGATAGGGAGAATTTTTGCGTTTGAGCATGACCCCTTCTACTCCCAATGCTCGGCTTTTTTCGCGCTCGGCGTGTAGAGAATTCCAATCGGGGAAATCGATAAGCGGGGAAATTCTCAGCTTAGATGATTCCGTTAGAGCAACCAATTGATGGCGGCGATTCGCTAACGATTGTTCACGCAGATCATTACCATTATTTTCTAAGAGATCGTAAGCTAGAAAAATAACAGGGATTTCTTGCATCAATTTTTTCGATACTTTTTTGCGGCCGATCCGTTTTTGCAATTGTGCAAAAGAAGCGGCCCGATCCTGTTGCCATGCCAAAAGTTCCCCATCCAAGACGATCCCATCAGGGATCGATTTTATCAGCTCGACAACTTCAGGATAGCGATCGGTAACCAATTCTTCGCCACGGCTCCAGATAAATATTTCTCCTTGGCGTTTGATGATTTGGGCACGAATACCGTCCCACTTCCATTCCGCATACCAATTCTCCGCTAGACCCAAGCTAGCGATCAACGAGTCCACTACCGTTCCCGAGTTATTTGGATCTACAGGCATTACCTCTAAAGGGGACGCCAAGTAGAACGGATACGGTTTACTTTGATCGATGCCCGATTGTTCTGCGGAAATCAAATTGCTGAAATTAGCTGCGGATGGGTGCCATGGTCCCATGAGCCGATGGGCGATAACCCCCGTACTCTGCCCACTTTTCAAAGCTAATGCTCTTCCCACAAGCTGGCGCGAAACACCGACACGTAGTCCCCCTGTAATCAATTTGTTCAAAACGAATCGCTGGCATTCATCAAGAGTTTTCCAACTATCGATAATGATTTTTTCTTGTTCTTGAAATGATTTTTCCTGTAAAGGCAACAGGATCGACTCGATCCAGTGCGATAAATATTCGAAAGAAATGGCGCTAGGCTGCGGCAATATCAAAGCGATCGTTTCGGCTAAATCGCCGACAACAGCATAGCATTCTTCGAATAACCAAGAAGAGATACCCGCATAAGTACAGGCGATTTCTGCTAATTTACGCAATGGGATGACTTTTTTTAGATTTTGGCCACAAAGAAAATAGATTGCCCAGGCCGCATCTTCTGGACGAGCTTTCGTAAAATAGTCGCATAGATGATTCACTTTTTCAGTGGTCGAATTGGTTTCTTCCAGATTTCGAAATAAATTGGCGAAGGCTTTCATCGATGCCCCTCAGGGATTTCCGTTGGTTCCACTCTCTTTTTAAAGGCAATTAAATTTTTTCTTTGCTCCGGTCTGTTTGTATTCTAATTTGCTGCATCTTAAATTTGTTATATTGGTCCTAGGGAAGACCGATCAGAAAGGTTCTCTAGTAGTGAAATCCGACTTTTTTGATTTTAGACGATCCCTTATATAGGTATAGGTATAAGACAGGCGATAAATTCGATTCGATCAAATATAGATCAAAAATACATCAAAACGAGTAATAAACTAAAAGCAGATTAGGGAAGTAGATGATGGGCGATGTCGATCCCGATTTACTCTGCAAATTTGGTAGCGGAATCGAACTGGATCGACGCTTTTTGTATCTGGTGAAGCCGTTTCTCTTGAACTTCCCTGCTAAGTTTGGCAATAACATCCTGAACCGAACTCGCCCCCAGATCGCGAGCTTTCATATCGGCTAACGATTCATCGCGGAGGGAAACCTGCTGGTTATTTTGTTCTTTTTCGCCAATTACGAGAATATAAGGGATTTTTTCGAGAGAAGCATCTCTAATTTTGGCACCGATTTTTTCGGAACGGTAGTCCCCCGTAATTCGGAATCCGTGCTGGCGGAACTCGGCTTCGACTTTTTTGGCATAATCGACAAATTTCTCGCTAACAGTAACAACTCGAGCTTGTTCCGGAGCTAACCATAGAGGGAAGGCCCCCGCGAAATGTTCAATGAGAATACCAAAAAATCGTTCCATCGATCCAAAAGGAGCGCGGTGAATCATAACTGGGCGATGCGCTTGGTTATCAGAACCGGTATATTCCAGATCAAAGCGAACGGGTAGATTATAATCAAGCTGCACCGTACCCAGCTGCCACGATCGGCCAATACAATCGCGAACGATGAAATCGATTTTAGGGCCGTAGAATGCTGCCTCTCCGAGCGCAACTTCAAAAGGCATGCCCAATTTATCGACTACCTTTTGGAGGGTTTGTTCTGCGTTGTTCCATAATTCCATCGCTCCGACATATTTATCGCTCGCCGGATCGCGCAGACTAATACGCACGCGGTAATCGGATAATCCTAGGGTTTTCAAAACAAATAGCACCAGCTCGATATTGGCTTCGAGTTCGCTTTCCACCTGATCAGGGGTAACAAAAAGATGGGCATCGTCTTGGGTAAACCCGCGCACACGAGTTAAACCGTTGAGTTCGCCGGTTTGCTCGTGGCGATAGACCGTGCCGAATTCTGCTAAGCGCACCGGGAGATCCCGGTAACTGCGCGGTTGCGCTTTATATATTTGTATATGATGAGGGCAATTCATCGGTTTAAGCAGATAACCCTCTTGCGCTTGTAACCAAGCAAACAATGCCGCGCTCCGCTCGGTTGGAGTTGCCGCCTGGGCATAGTCTGGAATTGGAATCGACATTGCTTCGATAACACCTAGGATATAGTGGTGTACTTTGTCGAGTTTGGCTTCCTGAGTTGTTGCTTCGGCATAACCGGGAATAAGCAAGCCAACCCCTTCCAGATAGAGTTGCATTTCCCGCTCTTTCTTTTCGTCTAGAAAACCCGCCCCAAGACGGTATTGGCACAGATCAACTGCTGCCGCTCCGGGATGATAATACAAAGGGGGGTACTGGGCATCGCGATAATACGGGAAATGCCCGGAACAGCGATAGAGATCCAAACGGCCAATATGCGGAGTATAGACCGGGGAATAGCCGCGTTTGAGTAATTCATCGCGGATAAAATTTTCTAGTAGACTGCGAACCATCGCCCCTTTAGGCATCCATAAAATAAGGCCTTGGCCAGCTTGTTGCGAAATAGTAAATAAACGCAATTGTTTACCCAAAGTGCGATGATCGCGCTTTTTTGCTTCCTCGATCTGAACGAGATATTCTTTAAGCTCTTTTTCACTGAAAAACGCCGTTGCGTATAGCCGCTGTAACTGGGGCCGGCTCGAATCATTTTTCCAGTAGGCGCCGGCAATGCTCAATAACTTGAATGCCCCGATTCGACCGGCATGCGGGATGTGGGGACCGCGGCAAAGATCGATAAACTCCCCCTGCCGATAAAAACTGAGTTGCGGATATTTTTTCAGTTCGTCGTCGATATGTTCGACCTTGTATTCCTGTCCCAGATCGGCCACCAAGGTGCGTCCTGCACTTACCGAACGCTCGAAACGCTCAAAGGGTTCTGCCAATTTGACAATCTTTTTCATCTCCTCTTCGATCCGCGGAAAATCGTTTTCGGTAATCGGGATCGGCGAAGAGATATCGTAATAAAAGCCGGTTTCCGTCGCTGGACCAAAGGCTAGCTGAGTACCAGGGAAAAGGCGCATAACAGCCCGAGCCATAATATGTGCGCAAGAATGTCTTAAAACAGCGAGCGCGTCGCTATCTTTTTCTGTCAATATGACGAAAGGGATCGCCTCGGTTCCCTCTTTTGCCTCACTTGCTCCTTCTGCTGTCTTTTCTGCTGTCCCTGCCGAAGTCTCTGTTTCGCTCGGAACAGATAGTTCTCGATTCAGATCAATAATTTGATCATTCAGTTTGGCTGCGATTGCAATCTGAGCTAATCGTTTGCCTATCCCCTCGGCCACATCGATGGCTCTTGTTCCTGGAGCCAATTTCTTGAGAGTCCCATCCGGTAATTTAAGAGTTATCATATATCCTATCCAATCCTGAAGAGGTGAATACTCGGCTCATCCCTACAAATGGATGCCCGCATCACGATTTAACATTATTGATCATAGGAATTTTAAATCTGAACTCAACGATAGCGAATCAAGATTTCATTATTATCGCTAAATAGATCTTAAAATATCACTGTTCTGAATAGACAATCGATCCAAGCTCAGGTGATTTATATTCTTGATTTACTCGATTTCCCGTAATTTTTGCGGTTCAAATTGGATCAAAAAATGAATTTTCAGCGCTTGGTATCGAAATTTTTGGTGTAGACGGAAACGGATTTTTATTTGATTGGTTCGTTTTACAACTAGAGTTTACCTGCTCTTTAATCTGTTATTTTTTAAGAATGGAAAAGCAAATTCTTTTCCCTGGCAGTTTGTAAGCTGATACAAAAGAACTGCCAGCAAGTTAATCCATTAGAAAATGGGCTACAGAAAATTCATGCGGAAATTAAGTCGGTATGGGATTCCGAAACAAATTTTTCTCGAACTTTTTTCGAACTCTTATTTTGATTTCTTTATTTAGTGGCAGGGTCCATTCCGTCATTGCAAATCCGACAAAACAGCTTCCGAATTATTCATTTCATTTTTAGCTGGGTTATTCCCCAGTGATCCATTCCAGAGCGGGGCGAGACATCTTTAATCGATTCATACCATCTTTGGTTATTTTGGTATTCTCCAAACCGATTCTTTTCAAATGCGGCATTTCCATAAGAATCGGAATCGACTGATCCGTAATAGCCGTTTTGCGTAAATCTAAAACTTGCAGATTTTCGAATGCGGTCAACTCTTTGATAGCGACATCATTGATTTTAGTACCAGCAAGAATGAATTCCCCCAGTTTGGGGAGCTTGGCCAAACTGGAAAAATTCATGCCGGTGATCGCCGTGGACGATAGATTCAAATAGCGGAGTTCTTCTAATTTAGCTATGTCTTTCAAGGCAGCATCGCTAATATGCGGAGCATTGCGTAAATCAAGCCATTCGAGATTTTTCATTTCGCTGAGATCTTTGACCCCTTTATCGGTAATAGCAGCATGAGGCAAAACAATTTCGGTCAAGGAAGATTCTTTGAAAGCGGCAATACCGCTATCCAGAAGCCAACGGCCATCAAATGCGATTTTATCCAACCCGCTAATAGAACGGAGCAAAGGAATCATTTCGTTGCTGATTCTGGTTTGTCCAAATTGCAGGATCCGCAATTTGCTCAGCTCGCTGATTACCGTTATTCCTCCCTGGCTAATACTGGGTAAATCGAGGGTCAAGATTTCCAAGTCTTTGTGTTTGCCGAGCTGAGACAATCCCAACTCGGAAATACGCCCAGAGACCTGAATCTCTTTGAGAACCGTCAAGCGATCCAAGCCACTCAACATCTGGTTCGCAATCTCTGGACCACTTAAATTCAAACGGGCCGTGTTCACCCAGGAACGCACCAGCTGAATCCAGATCGTCCACGCTACCTCAGGCGGTTTAGGACAGTCTTCGATCTGAGTGAGATTTTTCAGAAAAATCAACTGTTCTAAAGAGTATTTTCTGGGGGGGAAATATAATTTTTGTAGTTTCGTGCAATTCGCTAGATAATGAAGCCCATCGCCGTGAATCCCCGTAAAGCGCAGATCCAGAAATTTAAGATTGGTTAAACGTACCAGATAGGCTAAACCAGCATCACTGATTTGCGGATTATCATTTAACTTTAATACCCTTAATTGACTTAAATCTCTTAGTTCAGCGAGATCTTTATCGGTCAACATGCTATTCGAGAAATCCAATTCGATAATCGGATGATTGGCATCATCGGGATCGTAAACAGGCTCGCGTTTCAATCGTTTGCATAACCCGATGGGATCGGCTGGGGACAATTTCGCCAGCGGGATAGGTGGAGGAACATCTGTAACCGCAATGCCCGAACTGATCGCATTCCCTAGCCATTGTACTCCTGGAACTAACTTACTAAGTTGAGCAAACCCTTTCTGAGTCAATTGCGTATTTTTAAGAGAAACTGTTTTGGCATGACATTTTTTCAATGCTTCGACCGCGCTATCTGTTAGCTTTAGGTCATTCAGATTCAGATGGTGGAGATTCGGAAAATTCGCGAGCGCGGGCAATGCACTTTCTCGAAAATCGGTATTTTGTAAGTCGAGATCGGTTAGGAACTTCAACTGAGTTAAAGAAGCAAATCCATTGCCTTGTATCGCGGTGCCTGCCAAATTTAATTCCCGTAGCTCTTGCAGGGAGTTCAGTAACGGTATATTCGTATCTGTCAATGCTGTATTTGCCAACGATAACTTTTCTAGTGTAGGGATTTCTGCTAGAGTTTTTAGTGAAATATCATGCAGATTCGATTGATCCAGTTCGAGGATTCGCAACGGTAATTTCTTCAACTGAACAATAGCAGTATCGATCAGAAGAGTGTTATTGGCGTACAATTTTTCTAGCGGAGTTTCGCGAAAATAGGTCAAACCAGTACCCGAAAGATTACAATCAGAGATATTCAATTCTCGCAAATTCCGCAAATTTCCTAGACGCTGTAGTCCGCGATCGGTTATGCGAGTTGCAGCAAGATTTAATATTTGTAATTTCCCGCACTGGCTAAGCGATTCCATGGCGGGGTCGCTAATATTTGTTTGTTCCAGCGATAGTACTCTTAATTCTGAGAAATTCATCCATCCTGCGATCAATTCTTCTGGTATCTCTAAATGATCCAAATGCAATTCCTCGATCTGAATGGCATTGGCGATCTGTTTCAATCCGTTGGTAGTTACTGAAGTTTTGTTTAAAACTAATCCCTTGAGTTGTTTAAACCCCACTAATTTACTCAACCAGCCATCCCCAAACGACTTACCATCTAAAATCAATTTTCTCAAACCAGGAATGGTAAATAATTGTGGAATGGTATGATCATTCAACCCGTTCGCATTTTCAAGCTGAACCGCATCGATATTCAAAAGGAATTTTAGGTGAGATAGATCGTTTTGCTGAACTTGGCGGCCAAGGATTAGCACGGTTTCTTTGGTGGTTTGTTGCAGCTTACATCCAGACTTTTCTAGCATTTGCCAATGAGAAGGAGACTCCTTATCTAACTGAACCATTTCGTTCGTTTGCTGGAGCGAATGGATACACTCTTTGAATTTTTCGAGAATAGCAGGTCTCACCCCAGGAACAACCCGCGAACGCAACCAATATTTTCTGTTCCCCAAACTAACTTCGGCAAGAATATTTTGCAGATACTGATTACTGACCTCGGTTTCCCAAACAAGATGCGTGGGTTGCTCTTCGATGATTTTCGTTTTGGGTAATGCAGTAATCTGTTTTTTCTCCCCTTCGATACTTTTGTTCTGAATGAGTAAGATTTCCAAAGAAAATTCTTTACCATTTTGTAAGTCGTAGTGGGCAGGAGAGTTTTTCTGAATTCTGGTCCCAGGGGGTAAGCTAATCTGACCGCGAATTCCGTACGGTGTCAGATCCACCGGAATATAATTACTTTCCAAAACAGGGTCGATTTTAGGCTTTATTTTTACCGGCTCCGCCTTTTTCTCTGGTTCATTTTTACTGACCAGTACCTTGCTTTGCTGGCTTTTCTTTTTATTGCATGAGCTTTGCATAACAATGAAAGATAGTACCAGGAATAGAATAATTGGACGATAGCAATAACACAACATGGTATACCTTTCATCAACTATTTACGAAGTTGTTCCTAATTACTTTGATAAAATGAGGAAACTAAATTTTTCTTTCGCAGATTATCTGACTCATGAATTATCTAACTCATGAGTTATCTGCATCGTGAATTTTCTGCATCGTGAATCGATAAAATCGATTTTTTTGAGAAATAGGGGCAATTCTCTCTATTGCTTAAAGTTAAAAGCTGACGGTTAAAAGCTAAAAGTTAAAATCTGAACCTCAGAACATAGATTCAAAACGATTTTTGGTAACTTCAAAGCCGATTAGATCCTATAATTCTAATGCCCTTCTTTGACGTAGTTCTTATTCCAACCTGGGACAATAACTTTTATTGGAGCAGATCCATTGGGAACACATTGGCAGCTAAGGCGAGATTTTTCGGTCAACCCTGGGGCCGTATCCAACATATCCAACTCATCATCGGTAGCTTGATTGCATGTTAGTAAACCGGTTTCCACAATAACATGGCAGGTAGCGCAGGCACAGACTCCCCCACAGGCATGATCGATATCTATCCCCGCTCCCGCGGCTATATCGAGAATACTCCCTTCCAGACCGGTTCGCCCAAAGGGGATTTTATCTGGCTCGACAACAAATGTCTTAACGGTACCTGGTTTACCATGTTCTTCCAGAACGAAGGTTACCTCAAATGGCCTTTTTGCTTGTTCTATTTTCGCTTTTTCTATATACGGATTAACACCACCCATGCTGTTCCTTTTGTAAAATACTTTCAGCTTACGTTTTGCGGCTCCATCAAACAACCGTTTCGGTTGATGGAGCGATTAGCTTAGGATTACTTATCTTTATCTGTAGATCCTTCATCTGGTTGCCAACCCATCATGACAATGGTAGGATTTTCCACTTTTTCATCGATCGCTATGCGAAATTCATTTGCTTTAATCTTTTTTATATTCTTCTGACCATCTAAAAATTCATCTGCGGTTTGCAAATCCTCCATTACACTGGGAATACCGTAGTGCATGGGGAAGATGTACCGTTTCGGTTTCAGTTTCTTCAAAATCTCTTTTGCCGTATCACCATTGATTGTATAAATCCCCCCAATCGGGATAAATAAAATATCGACAGGGCCAATCGCTTTAACAGCTGAATCATCCAGATCGTGACCAAGATCACCCAGATGAACAACTTTCAAACCATCGATTTCCAAAACAAATATCGCATTTTTCCCGCGTTTCATCCCCTCTTCGGCATCGTGGTACGAAGGGACCGTTCGAATAGAGATCGATCGATATTTTGCATCGATGGCATTGAACTTCTTGCCTTTAGTCTTTGGATCAAGACCAAAAAAGACTCGTTTCGAAAGTTCTTTTTCTAAACTTGCTGCATTTTCCAATACTTCATACTGAGAATGATCATCATGTAGATGGGAGATGCACACCATATCCCCCTTCACGATCTGTCTTCCGAATTCCGGCATCGAATGAGGATCGAAAACGATCAGATCACCCTCTGCTGATTTTAGCTGAAAATAGGATTGCCCACACCAGCGAACGGTAATCGACTTTTTGTCTGTACCCTTCGGAGTCGATTTGTTCTCACTTTTAGACTCTTTGGTATCCTGATACCGATTTTCAACTTTATTCTTACCATTCTCTTCCTGGGCAAGCAGTGCACTGCTCGCAACCAGTATAGCCAGTAGAATTCCAAATATTGTTCTCATTAAGAAGCCCCGTATTTTGTTTAGGTTATTTTATGAAAGAAGATCGAATGGAAAATCAGATTTTCACCGAATTTCTGTTTTACTGAAAGGTTCTATCGCTCAGATGGAGCAAAGAATCTGTTTTCTTCAGAAAAAATCGGCGGATCCAGGCCGAAGTAACCACGATAGTAGCTGCGATTGGCATCTTTTCCCGATGCTAATATCTACTGAACAGAGCAGATTGTTTTGGAGAGTATCAAAGCAGAATTATCAATCGAGAAGTAACTATTTTCAAGTTACTTTGGTATTCATTGCTGAGAGATAATTGAGATAAAGTTGGGATAAAAATCAAGATTCCAGATCCCAGACTAGAATATCTCCACGATCGCTGCAAAGAATCGCTCGGCTGAGGTCTCGAGTAAAAACCATGGCGTTTACTTTGCCTACTCGCCAGTATAAATGATCTCGTAACTCCCCTGTTTGGTTATCGTATAAATGAATACGTCCATTCTGAAATGCTACGGCTAAAAATCGGCGATCCGAGCTGAACTGCATCACCCGGACGTTCGATTTTTCCGTCTCTTTTTTCCAGAGAATTCGCCAAGCATTTAGATCGACCACTAGAAAATTTCTCGCGTTATGGATAGCCAGATACTCATTCTCGGGAGAAACAATAACCTGCCGGCAACGTTGGAGAAGAATATTCAACCATTGCTGATCGGATCGGTAAAAATTCAAACGGCAAAGATAATGACGAGATACAAGGTAATAGGTACCATCATACGAATAATCAGATCCTTTTTGATTGGTATCCCGGTCCAGATTTTGATTTTGGGAATGAGTTTGTTCCCCTCTCGAAAGATTGGGTGGAGATGCTCTTGGGGACAGTGTTTGCGAGTGGGCTGTAGTAGTTGCTTCAGCAGAAGTTGCTAAAGCAGGGAGGGGATCAATCGGGTTGGATAAGAGGGGAGAAGATAACCGAGAGGGAAAACAGTATTTTCCCTCTAGCGAATACGAGGAATCCATCAAAGAGCGAGTTTTGCAATTGAATAAACGAAGTTTGTGATTATGGTGAACGGCAATATATTTCTGATCGGGAGTAAAATCGACTCGACTTGCATTTCTTCTTGGAATTTCGAAGATCTTTTTCCCCTCTTTTGTATCAAAACAGAATCCATCTCCAGGCTCGGAACCGGTAACCAGAAGTTGCTCATTTTCCGATAAGTCTATATCGGTGGCGATTGGAAAAAGTCTCGATTCCCACAACCGTTTCTGACCCCAGATATCCCAATATCTTATAAAGGCATCTGAACCGATTGTTGCCAACCGTGAACCAGAGGGATTCACACAGATTTGATAAATGCTCCCTGCATGGGCTTTGAATTGTTGCATAAAATTATCCTGAACCAATCCCTATACAAAACATTATATAGGGATTCGAACAATTCGTTTCTGTTCATCAACCACTAAAATTTTAGAATTAATTTACCAAATGGCTAATAAACCGACTCTGGACAATTTCTATCTTCGTCTTAGAGCAACCATAAAAGATCTCAACAACCAGCGAATAACAAGAAGAAAATATGCTAGTCGAGAAAACAAATGGGCAATCATTCGAAGAAAATTGAATGAAAAATCATAAAAATTCTTTCGCGGAAATATTCAAAAGTAACCAATTCAACGATGAAGCTGTCAAATCAATCAGAGATTGCTGTCAAAATAAGCAGAGTAATCTGCTTTGAAAAAATTGCAAAATCAATGGAATTACTAAAGAAAATAAAGAAAAATGAACCAAAACATTGAAAAAGAATGATAGAGGAGTCAAAGAAAACCGAAGAATCGTGCAAGTCAGAAAAGAAAGAACGTTTAAATGATATAGAAGTCGAATTGCTGGGGAAAAAAACATTTGACTTTGGCACAAAAGATGCTAAAGTTGAAATGTGAATGTTTCGGAACAGCATTCACTTGACTGAACAACCAGGCAGTTTATTGATACACATTACAATCGTCAAGTACGTCTGGATTTTTTTTTGAAATTTTGTTATATCCCGGCATGTTTCAGCGCGTTAACAGGCGTTAACAGGCTCTGAAGCCCTCGAATCATTTTGTGATGATTCCCGGACTTTGTCCGTGTTGCGTCGAGGGGAGGCAGTTATGTTTGGGCCAGAATTCATCCTCGCTCAGGTTTTACTTATCGCTCCACTAGGCTCACCGATTCCTGATATTGATAAGGATCAGTGGCCACCATTACAAAATGCTATACAGTCGTTGGCAATCGATTGGGAAATCCTGGACCAACGCGAAATCAAGTATGTCTTGATTCGATTAGAAGATTTTAAATCCGATTTAGAATTATTACGCAAAAGATATATCGATCTCCAAGGAGTACCACGGATTGCCGACTGTAATCGCTTTCCAGAGCGGACTCGGATTAATGAGATGCTGAGTTTCAATCGGAATTTCCGCAAATCCTTGGAAATCAAACAGAATATCGAAGCAGACCGCGCCGATGATTATGGGGCTGTTATTCGCGAAACGGATCAACTCTATCAAGTTTGGGATTGTGTTCGCGATGCCCGTTGTGATTTTTACTATATAACCGTCCGCCGGCAAGCACTCAAAAAATTACAATATCTGCTTGGTCCCAATGATTATTTCGCCAATCGATTACCCCCATCTATCCCTACCTGGCGTTTTCGATCTATTAACTAGTTACCCACTCGCCCATTTTTTGACATTCATAATTATTAGCTAGGGAAGAACAGAGAAAGAACGAAAGCTCAAGGAAATCACAGAGCTTGGTATCTGCTGCAACGGGAAGACTCCGCGAGGATCGTAATCGTCTATATATTTTAACCACAGAGAAATACTAAATAGGGTTTGGTTTACTCAGATTGTGAATTTCTGGATAGCCAATTTATTTATTAGCTAATTTATTTATTTTCATCTCCACTGAGTCCAGCGTAACCATGCTGTCCGATCCCCTTAAAGGTTTCCCTCTGTGTTCTCAATGGCTTCATATTTTTAACGATCCCATGTAGGGTACTTTGCAATTTTCCCCCAAGGACTATCTGAAAATGTAATATTTAAGCTAATAATTTAAAATTTCTAAATAATTTTTGTTTGCATATTGAAAAAATCATTCTACTTTACCCTTAATTGCGCCCCAAAATATTGAGGGAATTGAAAATGCAAACATCCATTCTCAAAAAATTATTTGGAGAAGAACGGGCCTGGCACGGGAGCTGCACTCTTATTTTAAATGCAAATATTTCCGTAAAAAGTTCCGGTCCCGATACGATTATCAATAGTGGTACCAAAATTTACTCTCCGCGTGTTACCAGCGGTCATTTGCGAGCAGATTCCATATGTTTCGATCATGTGGACGAGCTTATCATCGCGATACAACGCACCGAGGTAAGACTGTCAACAGGCGAAGAAAAGATTCAAGAGATGGTTATTTTGGTTGATATTAAAGAAATAGCCGCTATTGAGTTTGATCAACTAAAAGTGTTGGAAAATTTGGGAATCCGCCAACCTCAAATAATTCGAAGAACTTCCTATGCTCCGGGAATGCTCGTTGGTTGACATCTGTTTCAGATCGTTATCGAATTTCTATTTTTTTAGTCTTGAAAAATCTTTAGACTTCAAGATCTTTAAACAAAAAATGGGAGATGATCATCTCCCATTTTAATTACAATTTTAAAGTTAGATGAGAGTTTGAATCTAACAAGTGATTCGATCCAAGCTCTCATCGCAACAGCAAAACTTATTTAACAATTTTTGCGACATCGGAAAGAATTTTTTCGATATCGTTATCTTTCAATTCACCCTTTTTGAAGCTGTAGTTTGCTTTGACCGTGCGTTCAACATAAAGGACAACAGTCACATCGGCATCTTTGGCAACGTTGTAGCCTTTGGGGCCAGCGGTGTTGTCGTCAACGCTGAGAACGCATTTTTTCAATTCTGCTTTGGTGGCCATATCTTTTAATTCTTTTTCGAGACCAGCAGAATTATTTAAGAAAACAACAAAGCTTCCCATTTTTGCTGACTTATTCGCTTCGGTAATCGCATCGATTTTTTTGATCAACGTGCTGAGAGAAGGAGATACTTCACGAGCAAAAATCATTGCTACCGGATTGTTGCCATTTTCGCAATAGAGACAATGAGTTTTACCTGCATTTTCCCCATTGATATTCAATGGATGGAACGGACCAGGAACTTTTTCACCTACCTGTGGACCAGATTTGACGGTTTCAGCGGCATAACCAAAGCTGAAAACGAGCGCAATTGCTGCAAGAAAAGCTAAACTTGTTGGAAATAGTTTCATTAAAAAACTCCCTCATGAACAAACATTTGATATTCTAGAAAAGCAGATTCGAAATTAGCAACCTTTTTAGATCTAATCTTGATCAATAACCAAGTCTTGATTAATAACCAAGTATCTACCAAAGATTTTTACATCTAAAACAGAGAATTTTTCGACGTATTCTCTAGTTAGGGTTAACGAATCCATTTCTTTTCAGGAACATAACTCTCCTTATCTGTTTCGGCCAACCGTTGGTTCGAACTACAAATAAAGATGGTGTACGGTAAATACTGAAATTGATGAATCTATCTATTGAGAATTCAGTATATATATATTTTTATAAAGTTACCTAAAAGACGGTAATTTTCAAGCAATGATTTCACTTAAATTTCATTTAGAGTGGGATTTCATTTTCAAACTAACAATCTGCTGAATTTAAGTACAGCTTCAAAATTTAGGTTTTAGTTATGGTATGATGACTAAAACAACTTACTAACCAAATATTTTATGCTCAGATTAAGTGTGAAAAAAGATTGATGAGGCATTAAGGACACGCCTATGCAGAGATCGTCCGTCAGGTAAAACCAGATCGGAGCGAAACGGATCTCCCCCAATCGGAAAAGCTTGATTTAGGATGATGATAATTCAAGAGGCCTAACAATAAAAATGAGGGCGACTCAGAAATCAAAAGATTTATTAGTTGTCTATTCGACCGATGATTATTCGTATGATTATTCGTAGATACGCAATGATAATTTCTATTGAGTTTCATAACGACCAAACCATCTCTTTGTAAAAATCATTTCTAGAAAAACAGTGTTTAGAAAGATCTTGAAATTCTATTATAAAATTTCATATTTACTATTAATATATATACTATTACTGTTGATATATATTTGATTAATATATTTGCTATTTAATGTATTTATTATTTAGCAGAGCTATTTTCGCTTCGAATTTATTAAATTACCGCTCTTTACCGCCAATTTAACAAAATTTTCCTATACACTGAGACAATTTCTACCTACTTAAATTAATAATTAAATTAATAAGTTATCTGGTTGAATCAATTAATATATTGATTTAATGGTCTTGAGATAATGAAATAACGGGTTCTTCTGTAACCTCTTGCCAAGTTTATGTAACTTCTTGTTATTTAATTATCCCGTTTCACCCTAGCTTTTCGGTTTAGACGATTGTTAGTCGTTTTTATTCTAGAAAAAATCACTTAAAAAATCAATAGTCAAGGCAAAATAGTGGAAAAATAAATTATTTATCCATTTTCAGAGACCTTTGTTTGGATCTTTATCGATGAATTCATTGAAATTCATTTTTTTAACATCAATCAAATATCACGTCTCCTGAATAGAATCGTGGCAATAATGCAGAATATGGTCTAATTTTTTCAGAAATGAGTAAAATAGAAATGAGTAAAATGGAAATAAAAAATAGAGAGAAATCAACCAAATCAATTTCAATCCAAATCTGGGATAGGTAAAATTGTTGAGGGATACAAATTAGATATACCAAAGAGAGATACCAGAGAGAAACATCCTCTTGACTACGATCTTTTCAGAAAAAAGATCGTAGTCAAGAGGATAACAAAGTTGGTAGGATTATTTCTTTTCGCAATAGCTCAGAGCGAGCAATGCGAAAGTGGTTGCCAATTCAGGGGCATTTTCAAAGAACATCCGATTGCTATTGACCCAACTCCCGTTTTCGTTTTGTTTCTTTTTTAGGGTTTCAAAAAGTTCTTTGCGCCAGGCATGTTTGTTCCCTTTAGCATCGGCGAAATCTTCTTCGTTGAGTACTTCCATCGCTTTGGCAAAGGTATGATAATAGTAATATAACCCCGCATCTTTTTGACCGGGATTTTCTTCGAGGGAATAGTGTGCACGAATCCAGGCAATCGCGGCTTTGACCCGTGGATCTTCTTTATCTACACCTGCATAAAGAAAGCTTTTCAGCCCAGCATAGCCCATCACGCCAGCGGAACGTAAACCCCCTTCAGCGGTGAGATTAGGACTTTTAGGATTATTGGCCTCTGCAGGATTATATACGAATCCCCCTTTATCATCGGCACTGGCTTTTTTGGCAAATTCAAGCTTATTCGCTTCGCTCGGTAAATTCTGGCATTTGCTAATAAAACCCAAAGCGCGGGTGATGGCGGGATCATTTTTATCTACTCCGGCTTGGATCAGCGTTTCGACAAAAAATTGTGTATTAGATAAATCGGGGCGCTCTTTCCCATCGTAGCCAACACCACCGAACATCGAAGAAGATTCATCGCTATTTTGCAACGACTTGACAAACTTGACCGCATTGGCTATCACCTGATTATATTTGCCATTTTTGTTGGCCTCTTTGAAGGCTACCAGGGCGACACATGTAGAATAATTCGCTAACCGTTTGTTATAAATCCCCCCATCGGCTTGGATATTCTTTTCTAAATAGGCTAACCCTTTCGTTACCAGGAGATCATCGGCCCGGTTGAGTCGAATCAACGCGGCAACAGCTAATGCCGTTACCCCCGGCCCCCCCGCTTTGGGCAAAATGCTACCATCCGCCTCTTGCTTGCTTTTCAAAAATGCAATCGCCTTGGTAACCATCGGATCGATTTCTTTGGCACTTACCCCGACCTGGCTTACCCCCTTGTTTGGGTTGATGATAGTTACATACAGCATGAGAGTGCAGAGTAGTGCAGCTCGCGTGATTCTTCGACGGATTCGATTATTTTCAACCATGGTGATAGAACTCCTTGATTTTTCTAGAGACATTTTTCTCATTCCAGTTTCTGATTATGTTTCACTATTTTGGTAATGGAATGCAGCTCGTGATGGATGGTCAAGATTAAGCATTCTGATTGAGGATTTGTTCCCCAAGCTTCATCAACTTCATAAATGCAAATTCCGGACCTCACAACCACAAAATTATAGTTCCATTATATAAGTTTGGAATTCCTTGCCGATGATTCTGTATTGTGATTGTTCGAAGTAAATTGATTTATTTCATAAATAACTTCAAAAAGATGCTAAGAATCTCAAGATTCCACTGGATTCTAAAGCAATTTTATTCCATGCTCAGGCTGGCTATGCAAATTCAAGAATCTATTTTTTTCAGATAATAAGATGGGGAATGCAGAACTCAGTTAAGGTATATTCCGTTCAAGAGATAGCCTGTACTGGTCAAATGATGCGCTAAACATTAAAAATGAGATGAAGTTAATTCGAGTTTATAAATCCTATTTTCATCGATTTTTCAAATATCATTTATAAAGGGGAAATCATTCCCCTTCTGAATCATTTCGACTCATAATAGCTCCTAATAGCCATTCGATGAAGCTATTCGATGCGGAAGTAGATCGTGCCCAGACAGCCTACCTGCAGTAGCACCGATTACCAGCGGGTAGCGCTTGGAGGGAATTATCAAGATACGGATTGGAGAGCTGCCAAAGCCGCATCATAATTAGGTTCGGTGGTCACTTCCGAGACATATTCGACATATTGAATAACATTGTTGGCATCGACCACAAAAACTGCGCGGGTCAGTAATGGAAAAGGCAAGCCCTCTAGCAAAACGCCCCAATTTTCCCCAAAGGAATGGTTATGGACATCCGAGAGAGTTTGGATATGATTGATAGGATTTGCGGCATCACCACAATAGCGTTTTTGAGCAAAAGGGAGATCTAAGCTGACCGTATAGCAACAAACTTTGTCCCCAAGCTTAGCGATTGACTGATCAAATTTGCGAGTTTGCGTACTGCAAACTCCAGTATCTAGCGAAGGGACCACGCTAAATAACCGAGCTTTCGCAGGGGTATCGCTTAATTTAACAACAGTAAATGGTGCGGTAACACAGGTAAAATCAGGCGCTTTTTGCCCAACTTCTAATTTTGGCCCTACAAGGGTTTTGCCTTCTCCTTTAAATGTGACGGCATTGGCTCGTTTTGTCATTCGTTTTCTCTCCAGTTGTAACCAATTTTGCGGTTAGAAATTCTTTTCTTACAATTCACCTACTAAATAACCTATGAAATTCCCCATGATCTGACAACAATAGTCGATTTTGGATTTCTACGTTGACATAGTAGGAAAGATCGTCTTGCCAGTCCACGATAAGAGTTTCATACCGAGCTGACACAGAGGAGAGCTGGGTCTCACTAGCCCTTCCTTAACTCGGCACGGTACTATAGACAATTCCTTTCTGCCCACGATGAGTCTCTCTTGCTCATCCTTGGCAGATCGTTGTTCTATCTCGTAAGTCTACCCTGAAGTCTATCTTTGTGAAGTTTGTCGGAGGAAATAGTTTTGGTCGTCAATGGAGGAACTCCACTCAGTTTGGTACTTATCCCTGTCAACTGCCGACTATCCCCGCCTACTGCCTATCCGATTTTCGACTTTTCTCATCGATCTCCTCAATTTCTTCCTTCGTGAGATGATAGATATAGATAGTGTAACCGATGCGATGCACAGGTTGATAATTCTGGAAATAATGGAAGTTTCCGCTTTTGCGGAAATTTCCATGCAGAAAGTTCACACTGATAGCATACCATCCTGGTATTGGTCTATTGGAAATTTCATGAAATTCTTGATGCAGTTGAGATATAGAAATAGGACTAAATAATTTTACACCAATAGAGGTTATTCCTTTTTCTTCGGCGTTCTCTTGCCACCATTTTTCGAAATCCAGATAATCCTGGCCCCAATCGATATTACTATCCAAAAGATATTCACCCCCATGTTCTGGACCACCAATTATTTCATTAAAATAAGAATGGGAATAGGGGAAGATCATGACACTGCTGGTGATACTCCAGGCAAGTAAAACGAGTGTAAGAATTATTTGACCATTGAGCCCTTTCAAGAACAGCGAAAAAGTAGAATTTGGCTGCGGCGAATTCGAAGTCGAGGTTTTTAGCAATAGGTCTTTTAGCGATACCTCTTTTAGCCAATAGCCGATTAGCAAATACAAAAAAGAATAGATAGGCAACACATAGCGAAAATGATGGCTAAAACCGTTCTGCGCACTAATGAGACAAAAGAGGATCAAGGCAGGAATGCCAATAAGTGCGGAACTACCATCGCGCCGTTGTACAAATATGCTGAGCCAATAATTCCAACTGAAAACCATTAGCAGCAAAACCCCCAAGGGCATCTTAATAAACAGCGCATAAGCATAATAATGAATCCAACCCCCCTTTTTCCATTTCCCTTCAAGATAGGAATCGAATTTACTCTCGAAATCTCGCTTTTGTAAGTCGATCCCACACAGAAATGGTTTAGGGACAGGAATGGGAATTTTTGCAAGGATTGTTCCAGCAAAACGATTGTCATCATTCTGCAATTCTCCGTTCGGCGCTGGATCCATTTTCCCAGAAAACATCTCGGATACAAATCGGTAACTACCCAGCCGATGAAATGAATCTTCAAATAGATAGCCCAGATTGAGAACAAATAGTCCGATAAAAATGACAACTCCCAGGTGGCGAAACTTGATCTGTCCTGGAGAGGGTTGAGCGCTTAATGGGTACAAATCTGCTTGGCTTGAATCAGCAAGATCATTTTTTTTATAGTAAAATTTCCACAAAAGCCATAACGCGGGCCAGATGAACCAGAGAAAGATCCAGGTCGATTTGGTTAATAGGGCAATCCCCATACCTAAGCCACAAAGACTAGCCTTGGTATAACTTGGTTGATGATAATATCGATACAACCAAAAATGGGCGAGCATGCCCGCAACTGTGGCGGGGAAATCAGGAATAACGACACTCGCCAACGTCAATATTTCTGGGTCGAAACACCACAAGCTCAAACATACCAAACTAGCAAAATTCCCAAACCACTGGTGCGTCCAGTAAAAAAGCAGCACACCGCCTAGCACCGCCCAGATTAAATTGGTGAACCTAGCAAGGCGCAAATAAAACAGAAAGTTCGAGCGATTTCGTTCAAAAAATTCAAATCCTAATTTCCACTCTGGCCGTTCATTTGGAATGCCATAATAGCCGAGCTGATCTGGTTTATTTTCAAGCAAATAGCAGGGAAATGTTGCGATCAATCTCGATAAAGGAGGGTTGACATGGTAGGCATAAAATCCTCCTGTTTGCCAGTGGGTCACTCCTGCACCAATATGAAAAAGTTCATCCATTACCACATATTGTCGAAAAATCAGAACGGTCAGTAAACCAAGATGGATTAGAATAATCAGCGCAGCGATCCATCGGGTCATACGATCAGATAAGTTTAGAATCATTTTCATTTTTCCTCTTATCGATTTCTCTGGCTCTATTTTTGATAATTCCATGCTGTTCCCTTCTATTGCTGCAAAGGTGATATTCATTATTGCTGAATTAAAATATTAGGGAGATTCTATTTCGCCTTGAACAGAAAGAGTAAAAGATATTACCTCTCCCGCATCGGGAATCTCTATTTTTACCTCTCCAGAAAAATACTTATCGATTTTTTTCATAATAGGAGAAATGGTCAATTCTCCAGTTAAAAGCACGAATTCATCGAACGGGAGATTTTCTTTTGTCGCCTCATTAGACTGTTCCCCTTTATCGATACATTTTTTGAGAGGGGTTAGAGCACTTTGTCGATAAACAATTTTTAAAGTTGGGCTATTTACTTGAATTTTTGGCTTGATGATCATTTTATTAGCTTGCTCAAAATGAACATTCTCCTCATGAAATCGATTTTCGCTCGAATCTTTCTTTTTCGAATTTGCATCAGCTCGGTTGGATTTAGATTCCGAAGAACGGTTCTCTAAATTAGAGTTATTTCCTAAATCTAATTTCTCTTGATTTATCTTGATTCCTTTCTGCATCGATGATAATTTTGGGTTGCGTAACACAACATTAAAAGTAACCGGATATACATAGTTACTTCCTCTTGGTATTTTGTTGAAACTCGGGCTCCGATTTGAAATATGAATGCGGGAAAGTTTGCCGCGAAGAACAAAATTTAATTCTCTTGTGTCGAGGTAAGAATCTAAGCGCAATTCTTTCGGTTGTTGGCCAATTTGATTCGTTGGGGGAACGCTAAAGTCTTTAATGACAAATGGCAAAATTAATTTGATTTTCTCTTGGGGAGAAAGCTCATTGGCATTTGTAATATTTTTGGTAATCGAAATCGGTAAATCTTTAATCTCCGCATAAAGGATTTTGACTGGCTTGGAAACTTGAATTTCAGGATAGTCGATCTGCATAGAAGTAGATAACTTAATGATCGATTTTGGGGAAATTACGCCTACCGAAGGGTTAACCGAAAGGCAACTAAAGCGATTCCCAATCTGATAAACGATAGGATTATCTGAGTAATTTACTAGAGAAATGGTTTTAGTTGGAGAGCTTTTCTCAGGCAAAAAATCACCAAGATCAATATCGGAATTGTTATCAACAATTTGCAATAATCCGTCCTGAACAATTTTGGCATTAAATTCTAATCGAGCCTTTGAGATTAAAATGACGAATACAACCAAAGGAACTAGAAAAATGCATGCCAAAAGCCATTTATTGTAGAGGGTCATGATCAAACACTCTCCGAAGGTGTTGAGGCAATAAGAAGATAAATTCACCAACAAACCAGATTTTTTAACCCAAGAGTGATTCGCTTCATCTAAGGGTAACCGTTCACGGGTAAGATCTTCTTTCTTTTTCTTTGCAAAGAAAAAGAAAGAAGCAAAGAAAATAGAAACTTTTACTCAGTTCGCTCAGCTGAGGTTTTCATTCAAAGGGTTCTTGTCTTTATCTCGTAGCATTTTGCCAAATCCTTTCAGGATTTTTTCGCAAAATGCTACTTCGAGCACCACTTTTTTCAATCGACTTTCGATCTAGAAAAGTAGCTTTTCTCTGGTCATAGAACTTTTTTTCGCGATCATTCAAAGTATTTGTCTACACCATAATTCCAGTGAAATCGTGAGCAAAATCGTCGTCTACAATTCTTTGTCTTCGGATAGCCCCTGGAACGGTTACCATCTAAGGATAAATTTATTCTGAACAGTCAAAATCGAGCGATCACTATTGATCCTATTAAACTATGGATAGTACATGCTTTGTCTTGTCGACTTCAAAAACTATTTTTTCTAAACCAAATAGCTAGTTCCTTGTTCGATTATCAAAATCAAACTTTATACTCTCAAAAATGCAATCGTTTTTCTTAGGAGACGATCATGCGAAATTAGTAAACCCTCTCTTTCTGAGTCAAAACTTTCTGGAGTAAAATCAAACCAAGAAAATAACCCACATCGTGCAAAAGCAAGTTCCAGTCCACTCGAAACTCAGAACAAATGTACGTTAGGAATCAGAACTTTTAGCTTCCGTTCTGCTTAATTTTGTTTTTGCGTTTGCGAATGAGATGTTGCAAAAGCATGATAACAGCCAAAGAAATGGTAACAATTATCCAAGTGTAGGAACGCTTAGCAG
>JAKBAI010000056.1 GCA_021809185.1 Planctomycetota bacterium | reverse complement strand
TTCGAGAAATCTCTTCTAGATTTCTACCCAGAATAAATAGTCCAAAAATATTTTCTGTTCCATGTTGATAGAGAGATTCGTTACCAGAATATAACACGGAACAGACCAGAAAAAGCTTTTATCTTCGGGGAATTAATACTATTGCCAAGAATGTCAAAAGCAAAATAAAAAGGCAACACCAAAAAGCAATTGCAAAAAACAAGTGAATTTCGGTGTGCCAAGTATTGATTTGCCAAGTATCGATCTTGGTATTAGTTAGATGACAAAATCTCGAGGATCGGAGATTTCGCCTTTAACAGCGCTGGCCGCAACCGTCAAAGGGCTTGCCAAGAAGACTTGGGCCTGTTTGTGGCCCATTCGTCCGGGAAAATTCCGATTTGTCGTGCTGATACAGCGTAGCGGAGCATTCAAGCGGCCAAACGTATCCATCGGACCACCTAAACAAGCCGCGCAAGAGGCTTGCCCGATTTTGGCCCCGGCAGCAAGGAAAATTTCTTCCAAACTGCGCGAGCCGATTTTCTCGGTTTTCAAGCCCTTAGCTACTTCCGTGGTTGCGGGAACCACAAAGGTATCGATACGCACCTGCCGATTTTCAAGAATTGCTGCTGCCGCTCTGAAATCGGTAAGTTTACCACCCGTGCAAGAACCGATATAGGCGCGATCTAATTTTTCCCCTTTGATTTGCGACACATTGGCTCGATTGTCCGGACTATGTGGCCGGGCAATCACCGGTTCCAGTTTACTCACATCGTAGACCTTTTCCATCATGACGGTCGCCCCGTTTTGTGGATAAACTGGTTCAAACGATTTACCAGAGGTATTGCGGCGTTTCACGTAATCTAGAGTTAGAGCATCGGGGGGGATAATCCCATTTTTACCCCCCGCTTCGATTACCATATTGCAAAGGGTCATCCGTTCTTCGATGTTCAGAGCAAATACGGCATCCCCCACGAACTCCATTGCTCGATAAGTCGCCCCATCACAACCAATATCGCCAATAACGGACAAAATCAGATCTTTGGCCATTAAATAACTAGGAAGGTTACCCGTAAAAACAAAACGCATGGTCGGGGGTACTTTTAGCCAAAGTTTGCCAGTACCCATCACGAATCCGGCATCGGTATTGCCAATCCCGCTGGCAAATTCGCCAAATGCCCCAGCGGTACAGGTATGGGAATCGGTCCCTAGCAGAATTTCTCCCGGTCTTGTATGCCCTTCTTCAGGTAAGGCAATGTGGCATACCCCTTTATATCGATCACTCCCCACATCGTAAAAATAGGGGAGGTTCTGTTCCTGCGCAAAGCTTCGAAGAATATCGACATTGCGATTGGCTAATTTATCTTCAGTGAAAATATAATGATCTGGGATAATCACCACTTTTTCTTTATCCCAAACTTTCGCCTGCGGTCCAAATTCTTGCTTAAATATCCCAATCGTTCCTGGACCACAAACATCATGTGTCATCAACACATCGATGTTGACCCATATATTCTCTCCAGGTTTTACGTAATCTTTTTGGGCATGACGAGCCAATATTTGCTCCGTCATGGTCATTGCTGCCATTGAATTATTCTCCTACTGTTTCTCTTACTTATCCTCTTTATTCTATGACCCCATAAAGTTTTTTTGAACATCAAAAAGTTATTTTTGTGAAGAATCTTCCAATCTTTTGCTGATTTCGGTCTCATCAAATCCCATAATCTTTAATTTTTAGTTCCATCGTGGGGACTTTACTTTCAAACTGAAGGAATACATCCTTAGGAACTTTTAGATTAAAACTCCACTCAAATATTTGAAATCCAAAGAAAAATGAAGATTCATTCGTTTAATCTCAATCAGAATTTGCAGATGGGGATGATATCAACATTCTTATCATTTGGACTTTGGAATCGTATTCATACGATATTTTGAATTTAATGAATCCACTCTTTGCGAAAAATGAATATGCTGACAACTGAACTATCACCCTTATTCATTTGAAATAATGGAAAGGCCCAATAATTCTCTTCCATGGATAAATTCTCTTTAATGGATTCAATTAAAAACAAATGGAATGAGTAAATCATCTAGTTACTATGTCTCCTTCATCCAAACGATTCAACTAGAGCCAGGTATTTTTATAGGAATCACAACGATATAAGAGAAAGTATTAATTAGATGCGTTCTCCTAACTGCGCTTAGTTTATCTGTTGAGATAAGTTAATGGATTAGGGATTCTGGTTAATTTAGATGGAAACAATTGTATTTTGATAATCAAATTGGTAAACTAAATGAATTAAAATATCGGATTAAAGTCGGAATTCTTTTGAAACCGAACACGGAGCCAGTTCAAGCCGGATATTCGTTTTATTTGGTATTTTAGGATCTAAAAATCGATTTGATGCAAATAAAAAATTAATCATTCTATCCTATTAACGAGTTATTGGTTCTATACGAAACAGGAAATTCCCCAAGCAGAAATGATGCGAATGAACCACGAAAGAAATAAAATCAAGAAATAAAATAGTATCGCAAATAAAGAGGGATTGAAGCAAGCATATGAAAAAGCAGCAAATGATCGACCTGAAATTAGAACAACTGGAAAATCGAGTAACTCCAACCGTTTTTACAGTAAATGCTTTAACAGATACGGGTGCAGGGAGTACAACATCGGGGGACTTGCGATATTGTTTAACGCAGGCCTCTTTGGATGCAACGGGTACACCAGAGATAATCGAATTTCAGAAGTCGACCTTTCCAGGAACTCAGGCAGCGATTCAGCTCGCGGTTCAAAAAGTCGGCCCAACAACCCTATCGATCAATCAATTTTTTGGAACTCCAATAACAATCGATGGTACAATCACCGGTTCTGCCAATGTCACGATCGATGGTAGTGCGTTGAGTTCCATTTTTCAGTCGAATGCCAACACGGTAACGATTACGGGGATAACCATTCAAGATGCCTTTGGCAGTGGAATTATCGATAATTCGAATTCATTGACGATTATCAATACGACTATTCAAAACAATATCGATCCGAGCGGCAACGGTGCGGGGATCCTGGAAAACAGTGGTACTCTCGTGTTGGATGGTGTTACCATGACCAACAACACCGCAAAGGAAGGGGATGGGGGCGGGGTTTACGTTTCCAAGGGTACTACTTTAAATATGGATGATGGAACCCTTATCCAAAATAATCAGGCAGGGGGAGTAAATGCCGGGGATGGATATGGTGGTGGGATCTACAGTTTAGGAACGATGAATTTTACTCTAGGCCCATTACTTCTTCAGGGCCAGATTATTTTCAATACGGCTCAATCGGGACAGGGGGGAGGAGTTTACAATGATGGAACAGCAAGTTTTGATAATATTTTGTTTACGGGGAATTTATCGCAAACGGAAGGAGGGGCGATATTCAACGGTCAGGGAGGAAATTTTACTCTAACTAATTCCAACGTTCAAAGTAATACTTCTAATACTCAGGGGGGTGGGATTTATTCGTTGGGCGGACTGACTGCAACCAATATCAGTTTGATTGGTAATTCTGCCGAGACAGCAGGTGGAGGACTCGCAGCTGCTGGTGGAACAGTGAGCATTACCAACAGTACGATAAATACCAGTGTTTTGAAAGGCGCGAATGCAGATGGGGGGGGTGTCTATCTCTCGAATGCCCAAGCAACGTTCATTAAAACAACGATCAGTCAAAATAATATCAATAATAGTGGAAATGGGGCAGGAATTTATCTGGCCGCTAACAGTAGCTCCACGTTCAATTTTTCGATCGGCTCCATCGATCATAATTCGTTATTAAGTGGCGGGTTGGGGGGTGGAATTTACCTAGGCCAAGGGGATACCGTTATCTTGAGTGCCGATTTAGTTTCGAGTAATACGGCAGGGAATACAGGAACAGGGGGTGGAATTTATGGCGATCTGAAGAGTACAGTCCAAATCAATACCACCAATATAACGCAAAATACCGCTGGGGTTGCTGGGGCGATTTACGACAATAGTATTCTCAATATTACCAATAGCAATATTACCTTCAACACCTCAACCACCGGATTGGGAGGTGCTCTGTTTGACGATGTGAATAGCAAAACGAATTTAAATACCGTCTCTCTTCTTTCGAATACGTCCAAAACTTCGGGAGGGGCAATATACAACAACGGTAATCTGATCATGACCGTTATGCAAATAAACAACAACACCGCTCAGGGACTGGGTGTTGGCGGGGCGATCGATAACGATAGTAATGGTATAATAACGGTTACCAATGCCACCATCAGTGGTAATAGTGCAGCACAATCTGGAGCGATTGATAACACCGGCCAGCTGACCGGCCAACAGATTGCCATTTTTAATAACAATGCGAAAGCCGGTTCGGGGGGTGCGGTCACCAACCAGGTTAAAGCACAATTCACTCTGACCGATGCCACGATCGCCAACAATAATGCAACAGCCAAGGGGGGTGGTTTTAGCAACTCCGGCAGCTTAACACTGATCGATTCTACGGTAGCATTCAACAATTCTGGCAGTGCGTTTTTCGGTGGCGGCATCTATGATGCTGCCGAATCCGTCACTTTGTACAACACCATCGTTGCCGATAATCACGAAACTACCACACATACCATCGACGATATCGATGCTGCTCCCAGTATATCCCTTACCGGTTCTTATAATCTAATCGGTGTCGATAACTCCTTATCGTTCCAGAACGGTTCGAATAATAACATCGTCATCAATATCAACGATCCCGGTCTAGAAGTTCTTGGCGATTACGGCGGTACCACCGAAACGGTGGCCACTCTGGTTTCCAGCCAAGCGATTGGCGCAGGCTCTAATTCTATTAATGGTGTGCCATTACCCACCACCGATCAACGCGGTTTCGCTTTACCTACTTCAACGAACCGCGATATAGGCGCCTTTCAAAATACCCCTTTGACCGTCAATACTCTTGGTGATAATCTGAATACGGGCAGTGGTCTGGGTCTACTCAGTCTACGGCAAGCCGTGAATATTGCCAATGGCGATTATACCACTTTAACCGATACCATTACCTTCAACCCTACGGTTTATAACGGCAACCAGAATGCCTTGCTCACAGCGGGAAATTTGATTTCCATTTCGCGTACCAGCGGTCAGGTGGTGATCGATGGCGGGGCGAACGGGGCAGCGAATGTGGTGCTCATTCGCATTGCCTCTAGTCCGATTTTCCAAATCGGTGCCGGTACCAATGTTACCCTGAGAGGATTGGTTCTGAAAAATGGTAGTTCCAGTACCAATGGGGGCGCCATAATCAACCAGGGCACTCTGACCATCCAGAATTCCACCTTGGCTGGTAACGTAGCGGTTGCAAATGGTGGGGCTATTTACAATACGCAAAGCCTCAATCTACTCAACGATTCCATTTCTGGGAACACCGCTGGTGCAGGTGGTGCTATCTATAGTACGGGGACGTTCACCATCAACAACAGCTCTATTACCGGGAACACCGTCCAGAGCGGCCTGACCCCCTATGGCGGTGGTATTTACAACACCGGGACCGGTACGATGAGTAATACCACTCTGTCAAACAACCAGGGCCAGAATGGAGGAGCCATCTACAATTCGGGTACGATAACAATCGCGGACAGCACTCTCAACGCCAATAGTGCAACGGGAACCTCCAACACCACCGGATTTGGTGGTGGACTAGAAATCGATCTGCACGGGCAAGCTACGATCATAGACACCACTTTCTACGGTAATATCGCAACGACCGGAGGCGGTATTTATAACGGTGGAACCTTCTCCGGATACGATAATACGATAACCGCCAATCAATCCGGGGCAGCGGCTCACGGCGGTGGCATTTATGGTACGGCAACCGCTTTGACCACGATCAATAACACGATCGTCGCTGGGAACTTTATTTCGCTTGGTTCAACTCCGGATGATATTTTTACAGGGAGTGCTCCGGTAACAGGAAATAATAATCTCATTGGTACTGGCGGCAGTGGTGGATTGAGTAACGGGGTCAATGGAAATATCACCAATGTAGCAAATCCGGGTCTAGGAACACTGGCCAATAACGGCGGGGTGACGCAAACGGTAGCGATTGCCTTAAACTCCCCTGCGGTCAATGCTGGCAATAACGCCATTATCCCCACTGGGTTTACTACCGATCAACGGGGATCTGGTTTCAATCGCATCGTCAACGGTACCGTCGATATCGGCGCTTTTGAAAATCAGTATACACCGCCACCGCCACCCCCTCCTCCATCCAGTGGTGGTTCGAGTGGAAGCGGCTCTGGCAGCACCAGTTCTACCGCGACCTATTATGCAGTTGCTGCAAGTTTTGGTAGTCCACGTGTCAATGTCTACAATAGTTCCAATCAATTAATCGCTAGTTTTTACGCCTTTAATCCGATTTTCCATGTTGGAGTAACCGTTGCTGTCGGGGATATTAATGGCGATGGTACCCCGGATATTATCGTTGGTGCGGGACCAGGAGGCGGA
Organism: Planctomycetota bacterium; assembly: GCA_021809185.1. Lineage (GTDB taxonomy): Bacteria > Planctomycetota > Planctomycetia > Gemmatales > Gemmataceae > JAKBAI01. The sequence continues at coordinate 17,322 of JAKBAI010000056.1, read as the reverse complement.
CCCGCGGTGGAAGTCATCGATGGTACCAAGCTAAATCAGGTGATGTCTAACGGGCAGATTTCCCCAACAGCTCTCATTGCCAGTTTCTATGCGTTCGAGTCATCATTTACTGGAGGCGTCAATGTTGCGGTTGGTCATTTTGAAGCTGGTGTCAATCGTGATCAGGTGGTAGTTGGCGCAGGCCCAGGAGGCGGACCAAGAATTGTGGTTATCGACCCGATGAGTGGTGCTATGCTTAAGAGCTTTTACGCTTTTGAACCTACGTTCACGGGAGGTGTCAACGTCGCTGCTGCCGATCTTAATGGCGATGGTATCTCGGAAATCGTGGTCGGTGCAGAATCTCACGGTGGACCTCATGTCAATGTCTTTGATGGCGTTTCAGGAAATTTACTTTGGAGTTACTTTGCCTATTCGCCCACTTTTACCGGCGGGGTTTATGTCGCAGCGGGTAATGGGGAAATCATTACCGGCACTGGTCCAGGAACTGTCTCCCAGGTCAATGTGTATCAATTCTCGAACCAATCTCTAGTTGGCCAGTTTTATGCATATGGGCCAGCTTTCAGCGGAGGGGTTCGTGTTGCGGTTAGTGGCAATTCTATCCTAACTGGTCCCGGTTATGGCGGTGGTCCTCAATTGGAAACATTCAACCAATCAACTCTTGGTTTGGTCGATAGCCAGTTTGCCTTTGAATCGAACTTTACAGGTGGTATCTATGTCGGATAATTCTATGTTGGATATTTTAGCCGCGAGCAACTAGTCGCGAACAACTAGAGCTAAAACTTCCCTTTTTACTTCTTTGTCTTTTTAAAAGGTTCTAACTTTTTCTCTATCTTTTCGAATGAAACGAAAAGATAGAGAAAATGAATTTAGAGATTCTCTTTATCTATTTGACTAAATCTGTTTTCGACATCGTGCTATCTTAAAACTGGATCCGGATTGGAAATGAGTCTTACTTTCAATCAAAATTCAAAGGATTCTAAATTTAGCAATTTTATCTTCTACCCGTCAATTCACCTAAACGGCGTTTCGCTTCTTCAACTCGAGCGGAATTAATATCGTTATCAATGACCGAATTGTAAAGTTCTTTGGCTTTTGGTTTATCATTCAATCGGCGGTCGTAAAGTGTAGCAGCTCGAAGTCGAGCATCGTTACTTCCCGATTTATTCCATTGAAAAGAACGTTCAAAATAGGCAGCGGCTCTCTTGTATTGAGGTGTTGGTCGATAATGCTCATAAATATCTCCGAGCTGATACGCTACTTCCCCAATTTTATCCGATTGGGGATACTGATCGAGAATCCGTTGTAAAATGATTTCTGCCCGGCGCTGATTATCAATATAATCGGTGCCAAAACCACGATCTTTATAACTTATCGCCTGGCGAAACATTTCATTGGCTTCTTTAATGTTATCTTTTGGTTGCAACGATTGAATAGGAACATCCAATTCCAATAAATAAGCATGTTTCACAATTCGATGAAATTGTTTTAATTCTTCTTCTACCCATTTCATGCGTTCGTTATCATTGGTTTTCTTATAATGCAGATACAATTTCATCATCGACTCTTGATACGATCGCCGTGCTTTTACCAGTTCCTCAACCATCGGAACTTCGGAACGATGATCGGGAGCCACATTGGTCGAAGGTTCGGTCTTCGATTTCTTCTCCTCTTTCTTTTCGTCTTCTAGGGTGTTTAGAATAGTGGTCGTTGCGTAACTGCTACTTAGCATACTTCCACTTATAAAATTATTACTTATAAAATGATGGTGAAGTATAGATGAGAACGGAGATTGGTTGTTGGAACAGATCATCCCTACGAACAAAACTAAACATAATACATACCATTTTCTCGTCTTCGCCATGACCTTTATCTCCTGTTCAAATCTCTCCATAGAGATCTCTCTATAGAGAATCAGGATCGAGAATCTTGTTTGAGGATGCAATCCATCAATCACTGAATTTCATTATTTCAGTTCATTGGTTCGATGACCCATTCCCCGATGAATTTCCTGGATTGCCAAGAGTAAATCCTGAAGAACTACCCGATCCACCAGACGAAACAGAACCTGATGAATTTGTTTTAACCTCGACTTTGCCGAAAATCATTCGACCTGCCTGAGTCTGCAAAACACTGGTTACTGTTACGATCTGATCCGTTCCAATGTGGGCTCGACCATGTTCAATAACCACCATGGTACCATCATCCAGATAACCGACCCCTTGACCGATCTGATCTCCCGCTTTCACCACACGAACATTGATCCCTTCGCCAGGCAAGGCTACTGTTTTCAGGGCATTCGCAATTTCGTTGAGGTTTATGACATCGACCCCTTGAAGTTGCGCGATTTTATTCAAATTAAAGTCATTGGTTACAACTCGCCCGCCCAACGCTTTTGTAAATAGAACCAATCGTTCATCGACACGAACCTTATCCGAAAGATCTCTCAATTCCGGGATATTCCCATCGTGCATTTGCAGTTCGATCCGGTCGTTGTTTTGTAATCGTTTCAAAACATCCAGACCTCGCCGCCCGCGGTTTCTACGCAATTTATCCGAACTATCTGCAATTGCTTGTAATTCTTGCAAAACAAAGCGAGGTAGAATTAAAAGACTATCGATAATCCGCGTATCGCATATATCGGCAATCCGACCATCAATAATAACACTCGTGTCCAAAACTAAAGGTTTATTCCCTTTCATTTGCTTCGAAAATTCCATATAAGGAATGATAAATCGAAATTCATCTTTAGTTTGTAGTAGAGTAGATATCGAAATGTAACAGCAAATAACCATGATTAGGATCCGGCTAACCCAAGCCAATTTCGAAGGTTCTTTTGGATTATCCACATTCGGGAACCAATCGGTCAAAAACGGCTCGAGGAATGTTGCAAAAATAGTCCCAAGGAGTAATCCAAGCAATAATCCGAAGTAAACTGCGGAAATGGTTGTGATTTGTTTATTTTTTTCAAATAGATCCGTGGCGAGGATGGTACCCCCAATTCCCAGGATTACCAACAGAGTAAATGCCGCCCGCAGACCTGGGCGTTGATCTGGATTTTGATTATATACCAGAGCAGCAGCATAGAATCCCAAGCCGAGAAAACATAAAATATAGAAACTGCGTAACAACCATAAAAGCATGACGGCATTCTCCTTATCCATTTAAATTTGCTAGAAAAAATAAACTTCTCAACAAATGAAACAACAAATCTAAATGTAAAAATAATAAAAATTTCAACAAAATAAAAAATCTAACTTAATTTAAGAATCCGCAGAAGTAATAAATATCTGCTGATATTCTTGCACCGCAAAAGTATCGGTCATCCCTGCCAGATAATCCCCAACAACCACCTCCCAACTTTCCAAATCTTGTTGTTCTACTTGAATATTCTCATCCCCCCTTGTTATTTGCGTTTTGAAATCGCATCCATTCCGATGAGATAATTTCTCTTCAATTTCTGAATTCTTTTCCGAATTTTTTCGTTGATTTTTGCAAATAGTTGCATTTTTCTGCTCCCACATTTTCTGCTCCCACATTAGAGCATACCTAGGAGGTAAAAGTTCAGGATTCCGGCAATACTGTTCGAATAATTGACTTAAAATTGCTTGCCCTCGTTTAGCTAACCGTTGAACTTGATAGTGGTGATAAACTTTTTGAAATAAAAATGCCGTGAGTTCCTGGTGCATTTCACTCCACCAAGAACTGAACCCGATCAAAGGAACTGAACAGGCACGAACATCGCCAACCGAACCAATTTTATGCTGTTGGAGTCGATTTTCGCTTTCGCCGAGTAAATCAGATACTTGGACAGCGATCAGCTCGCGGATCATCGCTTTTTGATAACAATCACTATTCGGCCATTGTCCAGGGGGGGATAATCGCTCGGCAACATGTTCCCAAGCAGATAACCCAGCTAGATCTTTTTGAGGAAGCAACCCGATCCCTAAAGCATCGTCGAGATCATGCGTCACATAAGCCAAACTATCTGCAGCATCGACGAGCTGCGCTTCCAATAGCGGCCCACCCAAAGATCGATATTCCGACCAACTCTTTAGTTCGGATGTCGCTGTTTTGGAATGTTGCACAAACGATTCCCGGATTTCCCATGACAAATTTAATCCAGGATAATCGGGATAACGATCTTCCAGTAAATGGACTCTTTTTAGCCCGTATAGATTGTGATCGAAGCCGCCGTGCTCTCGCAAACATTCATGAAGTACCTTTTCTCCTGCGTGGCCAAATGGTGGGTGACCAATATCGTGAGCTAAAGCAATTGCTTCAGTTAAATCTTCATGAAGCCGGAGCCTTCTTGCTATCGTTCTACTAATCTGCGCCACTTCTAGAGAATGGGTCAATCGATTCCGATGATGATCGTTAATTCGTCCAACCAGAACTTGAGTCTTCCCTAATAATCGTCGAAAACTAGTAGAATGAACGATCCGTTCCCGATCTCTTTGATAGATCGAACGATATGGATGGGTAGATTCGGGAAATTGCCGACCCAAACTTAATGAACTTTTCATGGCATAAGGTGCCAGTGCAAAATCTTCCCATTCCTCCATTGATTTCATTTTGGGCTCCAATTCATCATCCTTAAGATACACTTTCTAATAAATTTAATCTTCACTGGATTTCATTTGTTTCAATTTAGCAATTCTCTTATGTTCGCTATATCATTATATTTTAACAGCAAATTAATTGCAGAAAATTCCATCAAATAATTCTTTTTATCTAAATTTTGGTATTATTTCAGAAAAAAGATCGGTCTCTCGAATAAGTAGATTGATAGATTAAAGGCTCATCATCAAGACTAATCCTAGAGACAAAATCCAAAAGGAATCGGTTAGGATTGTAACGATTTCGTGAGCAATTCAAAAAGAGAATCAAGAGATTGAACCATAACTTTCGTATCGCTCACCACGGGCATGAAGTTGGTGTCCCCGTTCCAACGTGGAACAATATGCCAGTGAAAATGACCTGGTAAACCGGCTCCTGCAACCCGGCCAAGATTCACCCCTAAGTTATACCCATCTGGCTTTAGAATTGGCCCTAAATGAGAAAGCATCCCTCGTAAAACTTCATTGATTTCGATCCATTCTTCTTGCTGGAATTCTTCCGGATTGGCTAAATGTCTGGTCGGTGCGACCAGTAAATGCCCATTATTGTAAGGATAACGATTCAAAAATACGATCGTATTTGCAGTCCGCAAAACAATTCCATTCTCTCGATCCTTATTCTCTGATTTTCCTTGACAAATAAAACAGCTTGCCCCCTCTTTTTGTACGGGATTTGCAATATATGCCATTCGCCAAGGTGCCCAAAGTTGATCCATTTTTCTCCCTTTAACTATAAAATTCTCTAATTATTCTATGATTTTTCTGGGTTGAAATGATTTAAATTAGGGATTAATATCAAAAAATTTCGCCGTATTTCAGATCAGAAAATGGAGTAATCATGAAAGAAAAGATAAATCGCATGGATTTTGTCCTTGATTCATATAAATATAATCGTTCAAAACTGGTTTCCTGATTAAAAGCAAAGTAGATACAATCGAAATGGATAGCAATGGGAATTTGGGAGGGGAAATCAAGGTCATTTCGAAAGCCGGAATTGAAATGATTTCTATTTCCAGCTTGACGGTAGTTCGCTAGAACCATAGGATTCTCTCTTTGATTGAGAAACCATAAAAATAAAGAAGTTGAGAGAAAGTGGAGAGAAATAGGCTATGGCAGTTCCGAAGCGAAGAACGTCCCATGCGAAGCAGGGACATCGAAGAAGTCATCACGGCATAGAACCGATGCAAGTGCAACAATGCCCTGTATGCAACGAAGTGGTAATGCCTCATTGTGTGTGTTCGAATTGCGGAGAATACCGGAACCGTAAGGTACTAGTAATCAAGCAAAAAGACAAACCGAAAAAGGAAGAGTAAACCCTTAGAAAAGGCCAAAAACATATGCGTATAGCCCTGGATGCCATGGGTGGGGATGAGGCCCCGAAACCAATAATTCTAGGTGGGATACAGGCAGTTCTGAGTCAACCAGAACTCCAACTGGTTCTTGTTGGTGATCGGGCACAGATGGAATCTCATCTGAATATCGATTATCCGAAAGATCGAGTTGAAATATTTCATTGTACCCAAACAATCGATATGCATGATTCTCCGTTGGAGGCCATGCGCAAAAAACCGGATAATTCGATTAGCCGATGTTGGCAACTATTAGCAGAAAAAAAAGTAGATGCGATTGTCAGCGCGGGGAATACGGGAGCCATGGTTGGCGGGGGATTCAAAGCGCGAAAGTTTCTCCCAAAACTGCGGCGACCAGGAATAGCTACGCTGATGCCGACAGCGAATCTTTCTAGCAATAATCCTTCTAGCAATAATCCTCTTGGATCCGCGGGATCGACATCGAGCTGCGTCCTGATCGATGCGGGAGCCAATCTAGACCCTAAACCGATTCATTTGCTGCAATACGGAATTATGGGCCGGCGATATGCCCAAACCGTGCTCCAAAAAGAGAATCCGACAATCGGCTTATTGAATGTAGGGGAAGAGGCATCGAAAGGGAATGAACTAGCACGAAAAACCTATGAACTATTTCACAATTCCCCACTGGCCGATTCTTTTGTCGGCAATGTTGAAGGCCGGGATATTCATCGTGGCAAATGTGATGTAGTTGTAACGGATGCTTTTGTGGGAAATGTGATTCTAAAACTCAGCGAAGGAGTTTTTGAATTTATTATGAAACGGGTCGCCGAAGAGATTGTCGCCCCTTTACCAAGCGACCGTAACCAGGCCTATCAGGCATTACAACGAATTGTTCACCGTTACGATTACCGAACTTTTGGCGGTGCACCGTTACTTGGAATTGATGGAATATGTATTATTTGCCATGGTAGTTCCGATCAGAGAGCGATTCAAAATGCTCTCACTGTAGCAGGGAACTTGGTCCGTAATCATCTAAATGACAAAATTGTTACCGATTTAGCGCTATTGCCCGATATTTCTGACGAAGATTAACCGAATCGAATCAGTGAAATTACTAGATCGTTAAAAATCACAATAATCAGAACAAGTAACTGAATCTAAGCAGACTTTTTTGCTGACCCATCTGGAGTAAAACTCTTCGGTTTGAATTCAGCAAATAATCCTCGCATTGATAAAGAAATGTAAATGCGAAAGTCAGATAATTCCGTGCAATATCGAGATATATGAGTACTATAGCTTTTTTATTTCCTGGTCAGGGGGCACAGTATGTTGGCATGGCCAAGAATCTGGTGGAAACCCTCCCCGCTGCGCAAAAATTGTTTGAACAATCCCAAGCAATTCTTGGATACGATTTGTTAAAGATCTGTCTGGCGGGGGACCAAGAATTGCTGGATCGAACGGAGATATCACAGCCAGCTATTTTTGTCTCCAGTTTAGCCGCTCTGGAATCGCTGAAACAAGCAAAACCGGATGTTTTCGAATCGTGCCGGGGGACCGCTGGTCTGAGCCTAGGGGAATATACCGCTTTGGTCTTTGCAGGAGCTTTATCGTTTTCGGATGGACTGCGTTTGGTAGACCATCGTGGCAAATCGATGCAAAAAGCGGCAGATAACAATCCTGGTTCGATGGTCAGTTTGTTAGGACTGGATCTTTCCACGGCTAAGGAATTTGTCGATCAAATTAACAAAGAACATTTTTTGCAAATCGCGAACTATCTCTGCCCAGGCAACACGGTCGTATCTGGAAGTTTAGCTGGGTGTGAGAAAATAGAAAAGATGGTAGCAGAACGAGGGGGCAAAACGGTTCGCTTGGCCGTAGCGGGGGCGTTTCATACTCCTTACATGCAACCTGCGGATACTCAGCTCGCAGAAATGCTCGCTATGGTTCCGATGCAGACTCCACGCATTCCCATCTGGTCGAACGTAGACGCCAAAGCACATACCGATGTCAACGAAATCCGAACCCTTTTGGTTTCCCAAGTTGTTAAACCAGTTTTGATGGAACCGCTGTTGCGGGACATGATGTCTCATGGTATGGATTCCTTCTATGAAATTGGACCCGGACGTGTTCTGGTTGGACTCCTGAAACGAATTCAGCGAAATGGGAATTATTTTAATTTTGGAACTTAATTAAATCTTGAACGGAAACAATATTCTTTTGATTTTTCCAAAAACTTGAACGATTGCGCGATAAAATAGATATAATTAGCGAATCTGGATAAATGGGTTGGACATTCGAAGAGTTAAGATCTGGAATAACTCAATCGAACATTAATAAATCAAATGATATTCCAAAAGAAAATAAAATTTAATATTGGAATAGAAAGCTATTAAATGAATTCCACAAACTCTGATAGAAAAAAACTCAATTATTTATTGAGATTCTCTTTCTTTTGACACCAGAATCTATAAACTTTTGGCGATGAAGAATCAGAAGTAGGAAAGTTCGATTTTGAATTCGTTGAAAGGTTTCCTGATTTGAGTTTAATTCAGAAAACAGAATGAGCAAATAATCGAAAAATCAAGAATAGGAAATAATATTTAAGATTGTCAAACTAGAGAAAGATCCACCAGATCTAAGGAAAATCCAAAATAAAAAAATTGAGTAAAACGGAATTGATTATTATGCCAATTAAAATTCAAAATTAGGAAATTCAATATACATAGGTATTTAAAAGGATTCAAAGTTTGATCATTCAATAAAGTTAATGGGTAAAATCACCAAAAGATCAATCAAAAGAAAAACAAGGATCTTTCCAAAAATTGGAATTTTCAGATCCAAATCTGATAACGAACGGAAAAGATAACGAACGGAAAAGATAACGAACGGAAAAGATAACGAACGGAAAAGATAACGAACGGAAAAGATAACGAACGGAAAAGATAACGAACGGAAAAGATAACGAACGGAAAAGATAGCTGAAGCAAAAGAAGAGAGAGAGTAGAAAAAGAAAAATATCGTTCTGATAAAAATGAATTACGAAAAATAAAATTACGGATAAAGAATTGCTGGAACTTAAGAGAAGGCAAAAGAAATTAAATAGTTTACCTGGATCAAAGCAAAAATTGGAAAAACCAAGATTGATTGAAAGCAACAGAAGAAAGCTATAAAAGAAAACAAAAGAAGTTCGATTCAAGTAATAATCTGGGAAAGCCCAGAGTAAAAATGTAAATAGTTATTAAAGGCAAAAGATCGGTTTTGACGATTGACTGTGTCAGACAAAAGGAGAGTTTGCATGCAGGCAAAAATCGGATCGATTCAGGGAGGTCAAAAGCGTGTCCCTTGATACAACAAAAGCAATAGAACAAAAAGTCGTCGATGTAGTCAGCAGCGTATTGGGTGCTGATAAATCGAAGATAACAGAGAGCACGAATTTTACGACAGATATACGGGTCGATTCGCTGGATATGGTCGAGATGATGATGCAGCTCGAGGACGTATTTAATCTGCAGATACCAGAAGAAGAAGCACAAAAAATGAAAACCGTAGGCGAAGTGATCGAGTATATCAAGAGACACAAACAATGAGACGTCGAGTCGTCGTGACCGGAATGGGAACGGTCAATCCAATAGCGAAGTCGGTCCCTGATTATTGGGAAGCACTCCTTTCGGGAAAAAGCGGGATAGCACCAATAACGCTATTTAATCACGAAGCATTCAAAGTACATTTTGGAGGCGAAGTGAAAGAATGGGATGCCGAACAGTTTATGGATGGAAAAACTGCAAGGCGTTTAGATCGTTTTGCGCAGTTTGCCTATGCCGCGGCAGATCAAGCTCTCAAAGATTCTGGTATAAAGATTGCGCAGGAAGACCCGTTTCGCTGCGGAGTAATTGTCGGTAGTGGCATTGGTGGTATAAGCGAACTGGAAGAGCAGCACGAGCGTTATCTCAATAAGGGGGGACCGAGTCGGATAAGTCCGTTCGTCGTCCCCAAGATGATTGCCAATTCCGCATCGGGAGTCATATCCATTCAGTATGGATTGATGGGACCGTCCACGGCGGTTTCTACTGCTTGCGCCACATCGAATCACGCCATTACAGATGCTTTTCATACCATTTGCTGGGATCTAGCCGATGTTATGATTAGCGGCGGAGCCGAAGCGGGGATAACACCCATGGGATTGGGAGGATTCGTTTCCGCCAAGGCCCTTTCCGAACGCAATGAAAGTCCAACAACAGCATCTCGTCCATTTGATCGGGATCGGGACGGATTTGTATTGAGTGAAGGCGCAGGGATTGTTGTTCTGGAAGAATACGAACATGCTCGCGCACGCGGGGCAAAAATTTACGCAGAAATTCTTGGTGCAGGCAATACCGCCGATGCGTTTCATATTACCCAACCTCATCCCGAAGGATTGGGGGCTTGTAAATCGATGGAAATTGCTTTACGTTCTGCCAAACTGAACGTTGATCAAATCGACTATATCAATGCTCATGGTACAAGTACCCAACTTGGGGATATTGCAGAAACCAAAGCGATTAAGCAGACCTTTGGATCTCATGCCTCTCGACTTGCCGTAAGCAGTACCAAAAGTATGATCGGGCATTTATTGGGAGCTAGTGGGGGAGTTGAATTGATCGCTACTATCCTCTCCATTAATCATGGGGTGATCCATCCAACCATTAATCTGGATGATCAAGATCCCGAATGCGATTTGGATTACGTTCCTAATAAACCCAGACAAGCAACTATCCGTTATGCCCTTTCCAATAGCTTCGGTTTTGGTGGTCATAACTGTACTCTGGCAATCGGTTCTATTTAATCTTTCGACGAATTCTCTAAAGATTCATAAACAGATTTTCACTAGCAAAACAGGATAAATTACGCAACGGATACTAACAGCGAAAAAAGTTAGATTTTGACCGCTCCTCGGCGATGAATCATTGATGAACCATTGTTCTCGCCATTAGCGCTTGGATAATTCAAAGGTATTTCTTTTCCTATTTCCATAACTTCGTTTCGCTTTCCCTTTGTTCCATCAATATTTTGATTAATATTTTCAACCTCTATTTCAGTGAAATTTTCTGCCCATAAGCTAACACCCTCTAACACAAATAAATGATCGCAAACAACATTTCCTCAAAAAGGGAAAATCAGCTGATTATCTTACTAGAGTGTGACTTTTAGAATACTATTTTTAGAACACGAATTATAGTAGAATATAATTTAAGGGAATATAATTTAGGGGAATATAATTTAGGAAAGCAGGAAAATCATCATGGCATTACCTATCGATATCTTAGCTAATCGCCCTTTGAGCGAATTAAAAGCACCCGAAGAGACATTGCGATATAGTCGCCATTTGATCATGGCCGAGGTGGGTAGCGAAGGGCAAAAACGATTCAAATCGGCGAAAGTATTGGTCATTGGAACAGGGGGGCTGGGATCACCGCTAGCACTCTATCTGGCCGCCGCAGGGATCGGTGAACTCGGTCTGGTCGATTTCGATCAGGTCGATCTCAGTAATCTGCAAAGACAGATCCTTCATACCACGAACGATGTCGGCAAATCAAAATTGCTTTCGGCTAAAGAAAAATTAACAGCTCTGAATCCAAACCTCCGGGTAAACTTATACGATACGAAACTCGATTCCAGCAATGCCATGGACATCATGCGGCCTTATGATGTCATTGTAGATGGGACCGACAATTTTCCAACTCGCTATCTGGTCAACGATGCCTGCGTGCTGTTGAATAAACCGAATGTGTATGGCAGCATCTTTCAATTTGATGGTCAAGCTTCGGTCTTTTTTCCGCCCTATGGACCCTGCTATCGCTGTTTGTACCCGCAACCACCGGCACCAGGAGAGGTTCCTTCATGCGCGGAGGGGGGTGTACTGGGAATATTGCCCGCTGTTATCGGTTCCATTCAAGCGACGGAAACAATCAAGCTGCTCCTGAACCGGGGCGATTTGCTAATCGGGCGCTTACTCCATTACGATGCCATGCAGATGAAATTCCGGGAATTCAAATTGCGACGAAATCCTAAATGCGTTTTATGTAGCAATGAACGCAGCATTCATCAACTAATCGATTACGAAGAATTTTGCGGAGTGCGCGGCCAATCGGCTTCAGGAGGGTCCACTTCTAGCATTCCAGAAACTGCCCCGAGTTCCGGCAAAACCCAGTTAACCGCCGAAGAATTAAAAGAACGCATGGCGACTTCTTCTAAAGTTTTTATTCTCGATGTCCGTAATCCGAACGAAATTGCTATCTGCCGATTGCCAGGGAGCGTTGTCATCCCTTTACCCGAATTGCCGCAACGATTCCACGAATTGCCAAAAGATCAGGAGATTATCGTGCATTGCAAAAGCGGGATGCGCAGTGCTAAAGCTATTCAATTTCTCCGTGAACAGGGATTCACCCAACTCATTAATCTATCAGGAGGAATCATGGCTTGGGCCGAACGGATCGATTCAACCATGGCAAGATACTAAGAGTCATTTTTTGCTTTAATAGACGATCCCAGATTGAAAGGAGAAGTCGGCGAGCATAGTGGGGGTTTATAAGTTTAAACCACGGATATCACAGAGTTCACGGAAATTGCTCTCTGAAAGGGAAAGTCGGCGAGCATGGTGGGGGTTTATAAGTTTAAACCACGGATATCACAGAGATCACGGAAATTGCTCTCTGAAAGGGAAAGTCGGCGAGAGAGATAATCCGTTTGTTATTTTTTCCACGGATATCACAGAAATCACGGAGAGAGATAAAATAAAGATTTTGCTTACTCCGATCGATCATTTTCCGCGAGGGCGAATTTTGAATTTCATCTTCGAAGATTCGATCCTTTCCAACTTGGTCGATCCACTAAAGGATTTCTAAGGATTTCTCTAGGTGATCTCTATCGCTAAAAAATCTTGATTGGAACAATCTCCGTCCAAAGATTTTTTTCGAAACTACCGATAAACTACTTCATATGTGAATCACTCTAATATCAGCGTTTCGATTGAATCGTTATATTTACTCCAGAGAAGAAAGTTTATGAAAGCAAAGAAAGTAGTTGATTGGTATTACCATCGAAAGTCCTGAATTACTTGCGGCAAATCTCAAGAGTTTCTTGATGATTTAGCAGAGATACAACAGACCATCGATGCCAAAAAGGTTCGGTTTGATGCTCAATCCGTACCTGATTTACTTAAAAAAGTAGATTATGTCATTTCTATCCGGAATAAGAAAATCAACGAATTTGATTTAAAAGCGATCAAACAAAAGAAAATGAAAGAAGAAGAGGTGGTTAAAGAACTTCTTGGACCATCTGGCAATTTGCGGGCGCCTGCTCTCATTCTAAATAAAACGTTGATTGTCGGATTTGAACCTGAAAAATACAAGTCACTTTTGGAATAAATCTAGATGGATTTATCAATTTTTGACTTATTTAACTGATCGGTTTCCTGAAACATGGCCATGATGTTCCCTGATAGCCCCAATCGCGAAATAGCCGTGAAGATCGATTCTATTTCTACACCGAGTGGATCTGCAACTCCCTCCGAGTTGACAATCCATGATCAGGATACTGACAGCATAAAAAATGTCGATTCAGGTAATAACGGATCTTCAGAATTCATCTGGATTCTCTTGATATTTCTAGTTGTTGGTTTGCCATGTGCCGTTCATTTACAAAATCCCAAAATCGACGAAGATAGTTGGTGGCATCTTGCGGTGGGAAAGGAGATCATCCACACCGGCAAAATCCCGGATCGAGATCCGTTTTCGCAGTTAGGCCTTGAAGAACCTCGGCGCTGGATCGCTTATAGTTGGCTCTACGAACTGGTTCTTTACGGTTTTTATAGTTTATTCGGTTTATCTGGAATCATCCTTTTTCGCGTTCTTCTCGTCAATTCGGTCTTGTTCTGTTGGTCTCGGCTTTTTCTACGCGGAGAAAAGGAGTCTATTCTCTATTTACTCGTTTATGCCGGTTTAACCGCTTCATATTTATTACTAATGAGTGAAAGATCGTGGCACTTCACCATCCTCTTCACCTCCATTACGTTGTATGTGATCGAACAATTACACCAGGGTCGATCTTGGAAGAACTATCTGTGGTTGCCAGGAATTTATATTCTCTGGGCTAATATTCATGTCCAATTCGTCATGGGATTAGGACTCCTGGGACTGGCATGGCTCCATGCGCTGATTATATCAGGAATTCGGGAGAGATTCAGCTATCGAACCTTGTTCAAAGCAAGCAAATCTTACTTGATTCTGCTCATCACTTGTCTGATTGCTACTGTCATAAATCCATTTGGAGTGGATATCTATCGGGTTATTTTTGAATACGCAACAGAGGTAAGTGCCTTACGGCACGTTGTCGAATTAGTGCCTCCCGATCCAACCGTTTGGCATAACTGGGTTCCCTGGTCGATGTTGTTACTGGCAGTAATTCAATGGTATCGCCGGGGGAGATCGCTCTGGGGACTGTTGCTTTGGCTCTGCGCTGTTTTTTTTACGATGCGCATGCAACGCGATATGTGGTTCGGTGCCTTGATTGCCGCTTATCTTATTTTGCCAGAACAGCGGCATGGTGAATTCATTCAAAATCGATCCGCACTGCGCCGGAGATCGACCCTACTCCTTCAAGTTGGATGTACCGTTATTGCTTATTTTTTAGCACCGATCTGGATCAAAAATGTCCACCAGATCGACCAAGCGCAAGAAAAATATTACCCACTCGCTGCCCTGAATTTTATCCGCTCACAAAATTATCCGGGACCGATATTCAATGAATTTTCCTGGGGTGGCTTTCTTATCTGGAATTTACCAGAATATCCGGTCAGTATCGATGGCCGTACCAATTTATACGGGGATACCGAATTGGAACGTTCCTTTAATACTTGGGCCGGATTCCCGAGCTGGCAAACCGACCCCGCCCTTATTCGAGCGCAATTTATTCTTGCACCTAAAACCCAAGAATTGACCAACCAGTTAATGAATTCCGATTGGAAATTAACCTACGAAGATGAACTTTGCCGGGTCTTTGTACGATAAGAATTTATCTGCTGTACTTTGAAATGGGTGACCTTGAATATCAAAAAGATTTCGACAATCAAACTGAAATCATTGATCACGAAATCGTTTTTATTCTACAGAAATCATTTCTCGCTTTTCGCAAAAATGCAACAATTCGAATAACAGATCTGGTTTGGATCTGGATCAGCACGATTTAAGAAAAAGCCATTTTCTTTTTTCTCGCAATCGATCTATTTTGACTGCAATGGTCTTGAAATAAAGAATTGAAACAATTGTGATGAGAATTTTCTATCCCCAAATTTTCTAGATTAGCTATTGTCAAGATTATACTCGAGATTTTTACCTTGGCAGTAGTTTGATTAGGGATAAAAGATCGATCTTGACAGCTCGAGTAAAGAGAAGGTATTCTCCGAACCTTCGAGCCTTTTGCCCATGAAAACTAATGATGATAAGTAATCATGATAAGCTGATGCTAAGAGCTTCTGAATTTCTGCGTGGAGTAGAGAGAGAAGCAACAAGCGAAAGATAAGAAAAGCGAAAAACAAGGTCAACGAGCATGCAATTAATTGCTCCAGAAATATTGCAAGAAGCTGGTGAAATCTCCCCGCCCGTGATTATCGTTATCGGAATCATGGGGTTGATGCTCTTTGTATTCGGATGGCGTTGGCATCGATTTTGGATTGGCATGAGTATTACCATTGCGGGGGGCTTGATTGGTTTATATTCTGGGAAAGCACTGGGAAGCAATATCCTTGCTCTGGGCATTCTATTAGCGATCGCGGCAGGTGCCTTGGCCATGGAATTAGCACGGATCTTGGCATTTTTAATAGCAGGCATGAGCTTGTGGTCCATTGCTTTGCGAATATTTCCTGGGGGCCAGGAGTTATGGATCACTTTTCTGTTTGGTGGACTGATCGGTCTTTGGCTTTATCGTGTCTGGATGATGTTTTTAACGAGTTTCGCTGGTCTGCTGGTAACTGTGCATTGTTTATTGGTTAGTTGGCATCAGTATTTAAATGCAGATACATTTTCAATTGTGGAAGAGAAACCATCGCTTTTTAATTTATCCATCATCGCCGCAGCGATTGTGGGAGTATTTCTACAAAGCGGGTTAGAACGTTGGGAAAGAAATCGACAAAAACAGGCTAAGATTGATAACGAAACCAAAATTCGCGAAGAAGAACGCAAAAAAGTACTCGCAGAAATTCCAGCACCAGAACCCAAAAAAAATTCTTGGTGGCAATTTCGTTCGCATTCCGAAAAATAATTTCCTAAACAATCTCTTAACTATCTCTTAACTATCTCTTAACAATCTCTCGGCAATCTCTCGGCAATTCTGAGAGCTTTTTTGTGCCGATTACGTTGCAGCAACTATTGCTTATTATAATTTTTTGCTATTCGCAATCGTTTTCATTATATTTTCAAACAATCTACAGCGAATCATCTTACTTGGCAATCCAATTTGCCATTTAATATGCAATTCGTTCGCTACCTCTGTTTCTGGAGCAATCTTAACAAAAACATAACCTTTTCTTCGTAACTTCTAAACAGAGGCTCTCTAAGATATGTGCAGCGATCGTCCACTCGACGAAATCTGTTATTAACGGATGAGACCGTTGATAACAGAAGAATTTAGTAGAATTTAGGAGAATTTGCGATGCGTTTTGAAAGACGACCAGGCTTTACACTGATTGAATTATTGGTTGTAATTGCCATTATTGCGATTTTAATCGGTTTATTACTGCCCGCAGTCCAGAAGGTGCGCGAAGCGGCAGCACGTACGCAGAGTATGAATAATATCAAACAGCTCGATTTGGCCTTTCAGAGTTATAATGATGCCAACCAACATCTGCCCGAAGCTTTTATCGATTGGGATATAGATTACGATCCAGCAATGTATAATCAGGCCGGGTCGGCATTTTTTCATGTATTACCCTATTTGGAGCAGACCGCTCTAGCCAATATGGGGCCGCCGAACTATTTCTGGAATGTATACCAAAACTATTCGGTAAAAACGTTCTTGAATCCCAGCGATTCTTCTAGTCCACCCAAAGGGTTATATAACGACTCTGGTTGGGGTAATTATGGGGTTACCGGTTATGCCACCAACTTTCAAGCACTCGGATATTTTTTCAGCGATTCTCAGAATCAGATCATGACGATTCCGGGAGTACTCGATGGACTTTCCAACACCATCTTCATTGGCGAAAAGATGACTCTGTGCGTCAACTCCGTTTATAACCATGATGCCGAAGGGGATGCAAACTATTACCAAATCTGGGCTTATGGCCGCACCGCTTGGCCAGAATGGAACCCTGTTTTCAACTATCAGGTTACCGGACCGGCAGGAAAATTCCAAGTAATGCCAAA